>NZ_JADEWA010000092.1:0-14432 GCF_015207865.1 Dolichospermum sp. LEGE 00246 | reverse complement strand
GTTTATGTAGCTGGTGTTCAGATCCCCGACTTCTTTAAGAAGTCGGGGATCTAGTTTATTCTAGTTTATTGTTGTTGTAAAGATTGATTTTCGGAAGTGGTAATTAACTCATCATCTTGATAATATTCCGGTAACAATTCCTGAGATTCTATTTCTCCCAAGGACTTTTCTAACCCTTTTGTTGTTTCCACACAACTAGAACCGATTGCATTTAAAACCCGTTCCACAATTTTACCATCTTTACCAATGCGATATTCAACTTTTTGATATTCAGCCATAATGATTTTTCCTTTTGTCCTCAGATCCCCGACTTCTTACCTTATTTAATCATTTATTGATAAAATCTTAAAAAGAAGTCGGGGATCTTATTTAAACCCATCTACCAACTAAAACCCGCACAGTACCATCTGCTAAAACTTCCTCTTCCTCCACATTAAAACCCTCAGTTTGTATGGTTTCCATCAAAGTTTTATGGGCGTACTTTTGACTAATATTATTAATAAACTCCTGCTGATTAATTTTCGCACCCCAAAAATCAGCAACTAATTCATAACCTTCTCCATTTTTACGAAAACCTAAATCATAACCATTAGATTGCTTAATCACATACTCAGCATTAGTTTTATCACCCATATAACCCCGAACCTGAGTATTTTGTTCAACTTGATAACCTAACTCTTGCAAAACGTCAAGCAAAACTTCACCCTGTTTAATTTGCACCTTAATAGTTGTAAAATGAGACATAAAAAATCAACTCCTATAAAAATCTCTCCAAAACCTCTTCCCTCCGCGTCCTCCGCGCCTCTGCGGTTCGTTTTCTTTTATTATTTAATCCACCTCCAAAGGACCCAAACCCTGCTGCTGAGAATAAACCTTCAACTCCTCAATTAACAGTGTATCAATAGAAGCCGTTCTTGCGCCAGCTTCCGCAGCCCAGCGTTTTAAACTAGTAATTTGTTCCTTAGCAATAGCCGCCAAAGGAACAGTTTCCGATACCGCCGCTAAAATATCTTCAGTGTGAAAATCCCGCCTATTTCCATCTATTAAACTACCAAAAGCGCGGTGCATACCATCAATAATTACCTGTTGAATTTCTGCACCGCTAAAATTTTCGCTATTTTTGGCAAGTCTTTGTAAATCAAATTCTCGCAGTCGGGAAGGACGGATTTTTTGCAAGTGGACTTTAAAAATATCATGGCGTTCTTTTTCCGTGGGTAAATTTAAAAAGAATATTTCATCAAATCGGCCTTTTCTTAATAACTCGGCTGGTAATATTTGCACATTATTAGCAGTAGCCACCATAAACACCGGACTGGTTTTTTCTTGCATCCAGGTAATGAGTGTACCAAATACCCGGCGCGATGTTCCAGAGTCACCATCTACACCACTATTAATATTACCAAATGCCTTATCTATTTCATCCATCCATAATACACAGGGTGATATTGCTTCTGCTAATTGTATCATTTGGCGAATGCGATTTTCACTTTCTCCGACTATTCCCCCAAATAATCTCCCCACGTCTAAACGTAACAATGGTAAACGCCATTCATGGGCGATAGTTTTGGCTGATAATGATTTTCCTGTTCCTTGGATTCCTACTAATAAAACGCCTTTGGGGTTGGGTATTCCATAACGTCTTGCTTCTTCGGTAAAAGCATCTTGACGCATTCGCACCCACTGTTTAAGATTTTCTAAACCACCGACGTTTTTTAATGATTCATTGGCGGTGTAAAATTCTAAGATTCCGGTTTGGCGAACTGCTTGTTTTTTCTCCTCTAAAACTCTATCAATATCTGTTTCGTTAACTTGTCCTTTTGCTGCTAAAGCGGCGGCTAATACTCTTCTAATTCTCGCCCGACTTAATCCTTGACAGGCTTTGATTAATTGTTCTTTTCCCAGTCCATTTAAGTTAAGTTTTTCGGGGACTATTAATTGCTGAATTAAATAATCTATTTCTTCGATGTTGGGCAAGGGAAAATCAATTACTGTAATTTCTTCTTGTAGTTCTGGGGGAATGGTTAAAGTATAACTGGTGAGGATGAGGGTTTGGCGTGTGCGTTTGAGTTGACGGGTGAGGTTTTTGATAGCACGAATAATGGGAGCATTTTTTTCTGTTTCGGGGTTTTTGAGGATGAAATGAATGTCTCGCAATACAAATATTGTGGTTGTATTTTCTGGGGTTTTGGTAATTCTTGATAATGCACCCATGACTGAACCTTTATCAGTTCCGTTGTCATCCCAACCGGTGACGATATCCCATAATAATAGTTGTCGTGGTGTCTGGGATATTTGGGTGAGTTGTTGCAGGACTTGTTCTATTGGTTCTTCTTCGACTCCGACTATATATAGTAGGGGATAGCGGGCGCGAAGCATGAGGTCTATTTGTTGGATGAGTTCTTGATGGGGGTTATTCATTATGTATAAATAGGGGGGTTAGTTGTTAGTTTATTGGGTTTTTTATTTCGCGCAAAGTTGCAAAGAATAATAAATGTCTGAATCAGGATGTCCAGGATTTGAGGATGTACAGGATGTGATTGTTTGATTATTGGTTAGTTGTTGATTATTAGTATAGAGAAAAGTGAATATTGATGAAGTGAGATAGTGCTATTAAGTCCTCGCCACACCACTACATACAACCCGAAAACCAATATGGTTGAGGTAGCTGATGAGGATGTCGTTGCCACGAAAAGCAGAACGGCAGCAGGATTGTTGTCCCACGAACCACCGCGCAGCAGCCTTGCGTTCTTCCTCTTTTTATTATCTAGCCATGCGCTTCCATCTGTTGGCGCACCTTCATAGTTAGTATGCCAATTATCTTGACACCACTCCCATACATTGCCGTACATATCGTATAATCCAAAATTATTGGCTAATCCAAAACTCCCTACTTCTCTTGTTCCTTTTCTACAAACTCCTTGAGGTCCTTGTCCATAAGTATAATTACCCCCATAGTTAGCTAAGTCCGTTGTAATCGTCTCTCCAAAGTGAAATGGTGTGTTAGTTCCCGCTCTACAAGCATATTCCCATTCGGCTTCACTTGGTAATCTATAGTTTTTTCCTGTCTTTTGACTTAACTTTTGACAGAAAGCCACGGCATTATTCCAACTAACTTGTTCAACTGGACGATTACTACCTTTGAAATAAGAAGGATTAGTTCCCATAATAGCTTGATATTGTACCTGTGTTACCGAATATTTTCCCATGAAGAAACTAGGAACTGTAACTTGATGCTGAGGACTTTCCCAAGCACTTATTCCTATTTCATTTTCTGGTGAACCCATCATAAAAGTACCTCCAGGAATTGCAGCCATTTCTAGTTTTACACCATTGCCCAAATATTCTAGAAAATATCTAGCTATACGTGGCTGACGTTGAATAATTTCCCCAAATTTGTTGACTGTTAATACTTCAATTTGTTCTAGTTTAAAACCTAGTTTATCAGGATTTTGTAATATTTGCTTAATTTTTGTTTCCGTTCTTTTATTTAATATTAAATAAGCCGCATTTTGAATATCCCAAGATTCATCTTTTAAACCTGCAATTACTAAATCTAAACCCTGTTCTCCATAATTCAATGCTTGCTCAAGTGCAGCAATTCTTACATTTGAATTTGGATTTTTCAACCGCAATTTTACCCCTTCAATTCCACCTAAAACGGCTGCACTTTCTAGAGATGGACTATTACCACCAAGCACAGCATCGTATTCTCGCGGTTGTTGTGGATTATTCATGATTGGTTAATGGTTGGTTTCATGTATGCTGTATATAAAATAGCATATTATTGTCTGATAGCGTAGCGTGGCGTTAGCCATATCAGGATGTCCAGGATTTAAGGATGTACAGGATGTGATTGGATGATTTTTTGTTGTGTGGTGAATGTTGTGGTTGTCTGAATCAGGATGTCCAGGATTTAAGGATGTACAGGATGTGATTGTTTAATTATTGGTTAGGTGTTGATGATTAGTATGGAAAAAGGTTAATTTTTATGAAATTACTGTAATAATCAATACATGATTCACGTCTAGTAATCATCAAATAACAATCCTGTAAATCCTCTAATCCTGGTTATCCCGATTCTGACAAAAAATTATAAACTGAGTCACTAACCATCAAATAACAATCCTGTAAATCCTATAATCCTGGTTATCCTGATTCAGACAAAAAATTCTAACTTTTTGACTTTTGACTTCCCGAAGGTAGTCCTGATTCTGACAAATAGAAACTTGACGAAGTTGAAAATATACTCTAATATAAAAATATAGGATGCAGCAGACATGATTTAGGCGTTGAAAGATAGTCTAAACATGACATCCCGTTACCTTTATGGTCGAGGAATTCCGGTAAAGACGTTCTGAATACCAAAAATTGATTTTTGGCGAAGACTCCTCAAGGAGTCTTTGTTATTTAAGGACTGGGTAATTTTTTATTATTTAATAAGTTTTTGGCTATCACAAAAAAGCGAACTTTTTTGATTTTACCTATACCATCATATTTAGGGTAGGCGCTTTCTACGTGCAACCTCAGCTTTTTACTTTCCCGAAATACTGTAAAAACAACAAAATAATCAACTTCAATACCATTGGAATCTAAAATTTTAACGGTTGCAAAGTTTCCATATCCAGCATGACATACTAATGTTGTTTTTTCACCCAGTGACTTGATAATGCTGGGTAAATGCTTTGACAAATTGTATCTTTCAAAATTGAATGGCCTAGACTGGAGCATTATACATCAATAAATTTGATTCTTCGCTGCTCAGTTCATCCGATTCTTTCGTAAAACAATGTGAGCTATATGTGACGATAAATCTGTATGTGAATGGGTTATTTTCATCTGTATCATCAGTATATTCAACCCAGTGAACATCAAGATGTGATAAGTCGTAAACTTGACCATTAAATGTGAAATTTCTCCAGTGTTTAACCTCCGTTTTGACTGTATTAAAATTTTTACCCATGAGTTAATATAAGCTGCTATTATTTATACAATAATCTTGTAATCTTAATAGTATAAAAATCACAATGTCAAGTATTTAAAGTTTACAGGATGTTCTTGTTTAATTATTGGTTGGTTGTTGATGATTAGTATGGAGAAAGTAAATATTTATGAAGTGAGATGTAAAAATAAATACATAAATAACAGCCATTAACCATCAAATAACCATCCTGAAAATCCTTTCATCCTGGATATCCTGATTCTGACAAATTCATCATAATAGGTTCTTTGTTAGGAAGTTTGATAATAATTTCCATAGTTCCTCCTAAAGCATTAACAACATTACGCAGCGTATTTAATTCTAAACTTTCTCCACTTTCTAAATCAGATATTTCTTTTTGGGATAACTCCAAACTAGCAGCTAATTCTGATTGTGATAAACCCAGTTTTTCCCCCAAATGTTGAAGCGTAATTTCTTCTAACCTTATTTCAGAAGTTCTTGCAGCAATAATTTCTTTTCTTTCTTGAGAAAGTTGATTTAATTCTTCAGATAAAGTTGTATATTTTTTCATGATTTTTCTTCCTTGATTGTCTCCAAATATCCTCTATATCGTTTATCTGCTATGGGAATATTTTCTTTATACCATTTTTTATTACCAGCTTTATTACCTCCAACTAATAAAATCGCTTGTCTTTTAGGATCAAATGCAAATAAAATCCGCCAAGGTTCTCCTTGATGTTGAATACGCAGTTCTTTCATATTGCTGAAATCAGAACCTTCTAAAGTATCAACTCTTGGTCTTCCTAAACCGGGTCCAAATTCTGCTAAAATACCTAATACAGCAAATACTTCATTTTGAAATCCCTGTTCTTGTTGATAAAACCAAATTCTAAAATCAGGATCAAATATTATATTCCATTCCATAAATTCATTTAACTTATTCTATTTTATCTCAATCAGTTGTACATTGTTATAAATCAATTTTTGTTTGATATATCCTCTATTAAATATACCATATTTGGGTAATTTTGCTAGGTTTTTAGATAAATTTAATATTGTCAGAATCAGGATGTCCAGGATTTAAGGATGTACAGGATGTGATTGGATGATTTTTTGTTGTGTGGTGAATGTTGTGGTTGTCAGAATCAGGATGTCCAGGATTTAAGGATGTACAGGATGTGATTGGATGATTTTTTGTTGTGTGGTGAAAGTTGTGGTTGTCAGAATCAGGATATCCTGATTCAGACAAAAGGTTAATTTTTATGAAATTACTTTAATAATCAATACATGATTCACGTCTAGTAATCATCAAATAATCATCCTGAAAATCCTATAATCCTGGGTATCCTGATATGGCTAACGCCACGCTTCGCTATCAGACAATATGTTACAATTGGAATAGAGGTAAAATCAAAAATTCCGTAATTAAATTGATCAGAAAAGACCATGCAACAAATTAATTTTGATGCTCGTGTAGATGAAAATGGTTGTTTATACCTGAAACTTCCCCCAAATTTTGCCGGGATGGAAATAACAGGAAAACTTTTATATCAAGTTCATCCTATTTCCTTACCCAATCGCCAAGAGAACAAAATTGATATTAATCTTGTTCGGAGTATTTGTCATCAGATTAGAAATTTACCAGTTCTTGATAGCAGAACTCCTGATGAAATTATTGGTTATAACGATTTTGGAATCCTAGAATAATGGTTATTGATACTTCTGCTATTATGGCAATTATTTATGCTATTAATTGATGCTATATTTGATGTAGACAATAATCATCCTGTAAATCCTCTAATCCTGGTTATCCTGATTCTGACATTATGTTACAATCTGAATTGAGAGAAACAGGAGCATAAAACTATGCCATTAATCAAAATACCAAGACATTATCTTGTATCTCAAGATGAAGATTCAATTACAGTAGATGTACCAGAATCAATGCTATCACATTGGAAAAAAAACTATGAAAAAATTATTCAAGCCAAAGGAATTTTAAAGCATAAAAAAGCAGCAATGTTAGCTCATTTAGATACTCTGCGTCAGGAATGGGAAGAATAAAATATCTTTATGATACCAATATTTTTATTTACTATCTAGCCGATGATATAACAGTTAATTCATAGTTTACAGAAGAGTTTTTGAATTTGCACGAAATTCTAGTTTCACCGATTATCCGCATTGAATTACTGAGTTTTGCCGACTTATCAAAAGAGGAGGAACAGTCTATTGAAGATTTACTATCTCAGTTTAATACAGTTCCATTTTTACGAGAAATTGAAAATCAGACAATCCAAATCAAACGACAATATAAAATTAAACTTCCTGATGCAATTATCGCCGCTACAGCAGTAAATCAAGACGCATTTTTAGTAACAAGAAATGTCGGTGATTTTAAAGGAATTACTGGACTAAAGATTGAGAATCCTTTTGTTAATTGATAATGGAGGAAGGTATGACTTTTATTAAGTTCTGCTGCTTGTAATCTCCTCTCAGCTTTTTCTAACAGTCTTTGTTGTTCAGGATTCATATTACTAAACCATCTTTTCTAAGATTACGAAAAAAACCACTATCATGATTTTCTAGTTGTTCAGAATTAGCAAAAGCAAAACTGATTAAAAATAGCATATTATTGTCAGAATCAGGACACTCTTAGGGAAGTCAAAAATTTACATTTGTCTGAATCAGGATGTCCAGGATTTGAGGATGTACAGGATGTGATTGTTTAGAGACTTCCAAGAAATAAATTATCCTAAGAAACGAACCACAGAGGCACAGAGTACACAGAGAGAGAATTTCTGCATCAGTTTTGGGACATTTTTTTATTTGGAAGTCTCTTAATTATTGGTTGGTTGTTGATGATTAGTATGAAGAAAGGTTCATTTTTATCAAATTATTGTAATAATCAATACATCATTCACGTCTAGTAATTATCAAATAATCATCCTGTTAATCCTATAATCCTGGTTATCCTGATTCTGACAAAATATTATAAACTGAGTCATTAACCATCAAATTACAATCCTGTAAATCCTCTAATCCTAATCAGTGTTATGGAGGGTATTAAAAATATATATTAAAAACGATACATTAATTAAGTATATTCAACACTTGCGTTAATCTCAATCTATGCTATATCATTCGAGGTTTATTTGAAGTGGAGGTAAAAACACAAAGAACGAAAATAAGCGTTAGACTAAATAAATCATCTTAATATGGTTCTATATGACCTGTAATAGTGCCAAGTATGGCTTTAAAGGACTTGACTATGAAGGAATTTAAGCTAGGCTAATAAGGTCTAAATTTTATTAGGTACAGTTCCGACAGAGCAATAAAGCCAAAATGTAAATTTTAGTAATTGAGCCTGCTATAACTACCTGATGAATTGAATAGCCTGATACTTATTCAAGAATCGTTATCTACTAACCTAGACAAGTTAACTAATTAACGAACTCATGAAACACTAAAAATTGTAAAATCTATTTTACAACACCGATTCATGAGAAAATCTAAAGAAAATATAAAATAAACTCAAATGACTGTGGTGTCTGGAGGGACAAGTGTTTTTAAGACTAGCAAACGAGCATAGACAATTTGTTCAAGATTTAGTAATGAATTTGCAAGCTCTAGCAGTTGTACTAGAGAGGTATGGTTATCCGGCTTCTTGTTATACTTGCGGCGACCAAATGAACAGTGCATCTTTTATGGTAAGCTTAGGCGATAATCACTTAATTCGCTTTTTAGTATCCGATTATGGGATTACTTGGACAGAAATGCGTGATGATAGAGAGTTAATGAAATTAGAGGGTGCAGAAGCAATTAATCAGTTAGAAGAACTAGCAACCCTTGTTAAAGAGGCGATGCAAACTTCTAGAGGTACTGAGTATTCATCTCCGAAGAGTAAACGGATGTTACAGAATACAGCGGGAAGTGTGAAAACTCACCGATAATCTCCTGACAATATATTGGTATTTCAGGTTGCTATTTTCTATTACCTATAGAAGGATGAAAATAGGCTGATCATCTCTCTGGAGAATTGCACATTGTAGGGGCAAGACCCTTTCGGACGCAAGCTAGATAAATTGCCCCTATACCCCCTATACTAATACAACCGGGCTTCACACGGACTTGGTGAAAATAGGACTGTCCGTTGATTTGGTAATTTTCGGTATATTAATATTAACTTCTAAAAAATCATTATCTTTGAGAATTTGATAGAGATTGACATCCTTCTCTAATAAACAGGCATGACCGCTATGTGGTAATATGAATGTCTGGCTATTTGGTAAAATACCTGCCAATCGAGTAATTTCACTTACAGAGGGTAATAAGCGATCGCTACCACTGCCAATGAGTAAAATTGGTTGTGTTAGCTGTTGTAGCTCTTTGCTATCAACCTGGAAATCTCGCAGTAAGGATAAGCGCCAATTTACGGTTGCTGATGGTAGGGAACGCATAGCTGTAAGTAGTGTATGGCGATCGCTTGGAGAAATCCGTTCTAATGATGCTAGAAACGGCAACAAACCCAACGCACCAATATCAAATAGGAATGATGGCACAAATTGAGTAGCCGGGGATATCCAATTAAACCAAGATTGCTGCTGCAAAGCCGAAGCAGGATTAATTAAGATAATACGCTTAAATAACTGCGGTGACTGGATGGCGACTTGTATTGCTAAACAACCACCAAAAGATTCACCACATAGATATATTTTCCGTTGACAGCTTTTTTCTAACTCAGCGTGAACCAAGTCCAAAACATTCCTCGCTAAAACATCCCAAGTTGCCAGATAGTCTTTGGGTATAGCCAAGCAACGAATATCTAAACCAGAGGCTAATTCCGGGATTTGAGATTGAAATAACTCACCAGTCCCATCCATACCTGGTAAATAGATGAATAAAGGAGAATCTGATTTTACTGGATTTGGCGTTAAAAAACAAGGTTTAGGATCAACTGCTGGCATTTTACTTATTTTTATTCGTCTACTCTATCTTTAACTTTACCCTCTTCGGTATCCAGATAGGGATTGTGATGAAATTTTTATCTTTTCTCATCTGTCTAAAATCAACCTTTCCAGATAAAAAATCATCCACTCTGAAACCATAATTACAGAATTTATAGCAATTTGTATTCATGATATATAAGTATGTGAGTCGGCATTCAGTCGCTAGACATTAGCTAAATGCTGCGAGTAAATTTCTAATAGTTAGTTCAATGATTAATGAATTAAAATTCCCAAACAAGGCTCGCTAAATTAGGAATTTCTAGAACAACAACCTAGTAAATTACTCAGAATTGCAACTAACAGTTTAGTCAATTATTACTGGGAACATCTAATATGCAAAATCATATCCACACAATTAGTTATATCGCTAGATTTTCAGTTAGTGTATTCTCTGTAACTACTAAGGACAGAAACAAGTTTTACCATGATTATTAGTAAATACTTTCTCTGATTTAGTTAAAAATCAGGTGGATTTATAGAAGTAATTAAACAATTCTTCAGTCCATAAACTTGTTATCCATCGCCAGGAGTTTGAAAAAAAAGTAGCAATGTTATATAATTACGTAGTTTTGTCTAAATCATCTAGATTATTAATAGAGAAAACTGATTAATAATTTGCTTTTATAGTCCATGAATCTTGTGAATAAAACAGAAAAGACTTTTGCACTGACCACACCACTATACTATGTCAACGATGTTCCGCATATTGGCAGTGCTTATACAACTATAGCAGCGGATGTAGTAGCCAGATTTAATCGCTTACAGGGACATCAAGTGCTACTAGTTACAGGTACAGATGAACACGGGCAAAAAATTCAGCGTTCAGCAGCAAATTTAGGAAAACCACCCCAAGATTTTTGTGATGAAATCGTTCCTAGTTTTCTTAACTTGTGGGATTTACTCGATATTCAATATGATCGCTTTAGTCGGACTACAGCACCCCGTCACCAAGCGATAGTGAAAGAGTTTTTTCAGCGAGTTTGGGAAACTGGTGACATCTACCAAGGACAACAGAAAGGTTGGTACTGCGTTTCCTGTGAAGAATTCAAGGAAGAACGGGATTTACTTGCAGACAAACACTGTCCCACCCATACTAACAAACAAGTAGAGTGGCGAGACGAGCAGAACTATTTTTTTCGCTTGTCTAAATATCAAACCCAGCTAGAGGAGTTTTACCAATCCCACCCAGATTTTATCCAACCTGTCAGCAGACGGAATGAAGTTTTCAATTTTGTCGCTCAAGGTTTACAGGACTTTTCAATTTCCCGGGTAAATCTGGATTGGGGTTTTCCTGTACCTGTGAATCCTCAACATACATTATATGTGTGGTTTGATGCCTTGCTGGGTTATGTTACGGCATTGTTAGAACCAGATGCAGAACCAACTATAGCTAATGCTTTACAAACATGGTGGCCGATTAACCTGCACCTGATTGGTAAAGATATTTTACGCTTTCATGCTGTGTACTGGCCAGCAATGTTGATGTCAGCAGGTTTACCTTTACCAGACAGGGTATTTGGACATGGTTTTTTAACTAAAGATGGTCAAAAAATGGGGAAGACTTTAGGTAATACCCTTGATCCTATTACTTTAGTGGAAAATTATGGTAGTGATGCCGTTCGTTATTACTTCCTTAAGGAAATCGAATTTGGTAAAGATGGCGATTTTAATGAAATAAGGTTCATTAATGTTTTGAATGCAGATTTGGCGAATGATTTAGGTAATTTGTTAAATCGGACTTTAAACATGGTGAAGAAATACTGTGCTAGTCAAGTACCGTCCATTAGCCAATCAGCTATTCCCATTGACAATCCTTTGAAAACAATGGGTTTGCAGTTAGGAGAAAAGGTGAAACAAGCATACACAGCATTAGCTTTCAATGAAGCCTGTCACTATGTTCTATCTCTGGTACAAGCCAGTAATAAGTTTATTGATGATCAAGCTCCTTGGTCATTATATAAACAAGGTAAGCAGGGGGAAGTGGAAGTGGTGCTATATGCGGTGCTGGAATCTGTAAGACTAGCAGCTTATCTTCTCTCCCCAATTATTCCTAATATCAGCAGTGATATTTATCAGCAATTAGGCTGGGGAATAAATTTTAATGAACAAAAAGAAAGTGCAATTTTAGCTCCTTTTTGTACCCACTCAACATGGGGAATATTATCCGATAAACAAATATTGGGAACGCCAAAACCAGTTTTTAAACGGATAGAAACATCAAAATAAAAGGTAAGGATTTAGGATACAGAATGTTTGATATGGCAAGCAATAGGGAAGAGAATCAGAAAATATTCTTCATCCTTCTTTCTGACTCCTGACTGGGCGCAGGCCCTGCGCCCCTACCTCCTGACTCGGTGACTTCTCACAATAAAAGATTAATTTTGGGAACTGCGAATTTCTTCAAAAAACAATTCGGGGCTACTATTAAAGGCTTGTAGCAGCTAAAGGGAGTGAATAATCAAAACAGTTTTACTGATGATTGATAACTCCTAATGTATTAGCCCCAGAGACTTATCATAAGCAACTCTAACAAGTAGATAGTTAGAAATTTCTATCATAACAGGGATAACAACACAAGGTATGACAACAATGTTGAACAATTTTGAAAACGACTCAATATTTACCCCAGAACAGGTTTTGGAAAATCGGGGTCGGGTGGCTATCTTTATTGATGGCTCAAACTTATTCTATGCGGCACTACAACTAGGAATCGAAATTGATTACACTAAGTTATTGTGCCGGTTGACTGGCGGATCAAGGCTATTACGGGCTTTTTTCTATACAGGAGTGGATCGGACAAATGAGAAACAACAAGGCTTTTTGTTGTGGATGCGTCGTAACGGTTATCGGGTGATTGCTAAGGATTTGGTGCAATTACCAGATGGCTCTAAAAAAGCTAACTTAGATGTGGAAATAGCTGTTGATATGATGGCATTGTGCGATTCCTATGATACCGCAGTTTTAGTCAGCGGTGACGGCGATTTGGCTTATGCTGTCAATTCTGTCAGCTATCGTGGGGTGAGGGTAGAGGTGGTGAGTTTGCGTTCTATGACTAGTGATAGTTTAATTAATGTGAGCGATCGCTATATTGATTTAGAAGCCATCAAAGAAGATATCCAAAAAACTCCCCGCCAAAGTTATCCATATCGGCCATTGTCTAGTATGGGCTTTTTAGACGATCCTAGAGATAGTAATAGACATCTAGAAGTTCCAGAATAATGCAAGATTCACAAGCGAGGGAGAATGGAAGACAAGATGGAAAACATCAGAGGGGAATTAAAAATCATTCTCCCCACTTCTATTCATTTTTGGGGTTAACATCACTAACTAATTGGTTTTACCTGCCTTTGATATTATGTTTAGGCTTATGCTTGTCGAGTTGCGGTAATCCATCACCTACCCAATCAAAAACTGATCCTTCATCTCCAAAAGATGATGATACTAAGGTAACTTTTTTTAGGATTGTTTTTGAACAATTTGATGAGGTAGGTAGACCAATTTGGAAAGTTAAAGCTAAAGAGGCAAAGTACACTACAGATAAACAAGTAGGTCAGGCGGAAAATCCTGAAGGGGAACTTTACCAAGATGGAAAAGTTGTCTACCAAATTAAAGCAGAAAAAGCTGACATTAAGCAAGATGGTAAGCAACTATTTCTTCAAGGTAAAATTGTCGCTACTGATACTCGTAATGGGATTGTCTTCAAGGGTAATGAGCTAGAATGGCGGCCTCAAGAAGATTTATTAATTGTTCGCAATCAGTTAAATGGTAGTCATAAACAATTACAGGCTGTAGCTCAAGAGGCAAAGATTAAAACTCGTGAACAACGGGTAGAATTTTCACAAGGAGTAGTTGCTAAATCCACAGATCCACAGTTGCAAATGCGAACTGAGCATTTAATGTGGCATCTTAAGGAAGAGAAATTATTTAGCGATCGCCCAATTCAAATAGAAAGATATAAAGATAACAAAATTACTGCACGTGGTCAGGGTAACGCCGCAGAAATTAATTTAAAAACTCAAATTGCGACTCTCAAACCACAGGCAAAATTAGAGTTAATAGATCCACCAATGCAAATTACTAGTAACTCTATAACCTGGAATATTAACAAAGAAAATATTACCACAAATTCTCCTATTCGCATATTCCAAGCTGCTGAGAATGTCACTGTCACCGCTAATCAGGGAAAAATGAAAATACCAGAAAACACGGTGTATCTCACTGGTAATGTTAATGCGGTTGGAAAACGTAGTCAGTCTTTAAAATCAAATCAACTAACTTGGTATTTAGATAAAAAATTGTTAGAAGCTCAAGGAAATATAATTTATCGTCAAATTGAACCAAAATTAACTTTTCAAGGGGAAACAGCCGTCGGTAATTTGGAAACAGAAAATATTGTTGTTAAAGGTGGTAATTCCTCCGAAAGCAGAGTAGTCACAGAAATTATCCCCCAGGGGGAAAGGTAGGGGGAGTTGGGGGAGTAGGGG
>NZ_JADEWA010000665.1:0-2011 GCF_015207865.1 Dolichospermum sp. LEGE 00246 | reverse complement strand
ACTTAAAGGAACTTCATCCATAATATTAAAATCAGCAGGAATAGGTTTTTTCGTGGGTGGATTTAATAACCATTTACGATGAGTTTCCATCTTCTTGATTTGAGCAAAAGCATAACCAGAATAAGTGTGTTTTACCTTTTTACTCAAAAACAACCTGCGATGATTAATTAAATGTTGTCCGACATTTGTTAAAAAAGGATAATTCGTTAACCACAGCAATTCTAAAACATTGGGATTTGCACCAGCCAATAAATGTAGAACTTTCCTTAATTCATAAATAACCGTATCTTCATTACCATCTATAAACGGGAATATCCCTGGTTCATCCCATCCCGAATCCTTTTGCTCAATACTATCAAAACCTAAATAATAGCGTTTAGGAGCAATAAATACACCACGATAATCATAATCTGATTCAGGACGATTTAAACCATAACCATGACTACCAGCTAAACCCACAAAAATAGTTCTTTGTTCAACTTCTATCCTTTTCATATTTATCTAATAAAAATTAGGCGTTGCTGATTTTAGGGATGAAAATAATTTTGCATAGGTTCAAGACTCTTGTAGAGACGTTCCATGGAACGTCTCCACCTCCAAAAATCATACGCCAATTCAGCAACGCCAAAAATACCGTTGTTTCCTATGAGCCGGGATTTCTCCGTACTAGGATGCTTCAACACATAAATGTTTTCTTGTTCTTACCCACAATTTAATTGTAACATACCACAGGGATTAAAATCCCTCGTGTCGCTTATAAGCTTTTGTGCATTTAATTTGTATAAGTGGAACAGGCATCTTGCCTGTTAAACAAGAGTTCAGAATATTAGGATTATACAATTTAGCTGTGTAACAGCTTATCTCAGGGAACCAAGCCGCTGAGTTTTACGCTTACCGCGAGGTCTGATAAAATTATATTTTCTAAAAGGTTGACTGATTAGCTATCAATCAGGTAATATATTAGATTGTCTGTCTAACTCCTGCTCGGATCAGGTAGACATACTTCAAAGGCTGGCAAAAGCTATAAATAGCGTCTCTACGGGAGATTATAGCCAGCTACCTGTACGGCAACTTCAAGGACAATTTAATGACCTACGCGATTATTGAAACTGGCGGTAAACAAATGAAAGTAGAAGCAGGTCGCTTTTACGACATTGAACTACTAACCGCTGAACCAGATGAAAAAGTTACCATCAACGCAGTGTTACTTGTACACCACGAAGGCGCAGTTTCCATTGGGCAACCTTTAGTAGAAGGTGCGACAGTGGAAGGGACAATTATGCGACATTTCAGAGGTCGCAAAGTCCTGGTGTATAAGATGAAACCTAAAAAGAAAACCCGCAAAAAACGGGGACATCGCCAGGAAATTACCAGATTTTTGATTAATTCTATCAATCTTAACGGCGAAGTTTTAGCTTACGAAGAAGCCCCAACGATGGCGGAAAGTCCCGTCATTAATGCTGATTTCGTGGAAGAAACCGCAGAAGAATCATAAATAAGGTTAAGTTGCTAGTTAAGGAATAGGCAAGAGGTGAGCAAGAGTAATTTAATTACCAATCATTAATCATCCTTTTCCTAGCCTAAACTAGATAACTAGCTGGGATAAATAAAGTAAATAGAAAAGAGGAAATCATGGCTCATAAGAAGGGAACGGGTAGTACGCGAAACGGTCGTGACTCTAATGCTCAACGACTAGGTGTAAAGCGTTACGGTGGACAAACTGTACGCGCAGGTAATATTCTCGTCCGTCAACGTGGTACTAAGGTTCACCCTGGTAATAATGTTGGTATCGGTAGTGATGATACTTTGTTCGCTTTAGTTGATGGTGTAGTTACCTTTGAAAGAAGAGGTAAAAGCCAGAAGAAAGTTAGCGTTTATCCAGTAGCAGTAGAACTTGTAGAAGCTGTAGCCAGCTAGTTATTTATTAGTTATTGGCCATTAGTTATATCCAAAACGGCTTAATTATTTGATTCTCCGGGTAGGGGTAAAGCAAGAGCTTAAGCTCTTGCTT
>NZ_JADEWA010000664.1:0-2012 GCF_015207865.1 Dolichospermum sp. LEGE 00246 | reverse complement strand
GGTAGCAGAATACGCCGATCAAGAAGTGGAATACTACCAACTGGTAAGGACCGCCGTTGTACAACCACTCGTCTAAGGAAGCAGCTTCCCAAATTGGGTAGAAGTGTAAACCGATAGCGTTGGAGGAGGGAACTACTGCGCCGGAAATGATGTTGTTTCCGTAGAGTAAAGAACCTGCAACTGGTTCGCGGATACCGTCAATGTCAACTGGAGGTGCGGCAATGAATGCAATTACGAAGCAAGCGATCGCAGAGAGGAGGGTAGGGATCATGATTACGCCGAACCAACCGATATATAAACGATTGTCGGTGCTGGTGATCCAACCGCAGAAGCGATCCCACACATTAGCACTTTCGCGCTGTTGTAAGGTAGTTGTCATTTTATGATTGCTTTATGTTCTTATGATGTTAGTAGGTCGTTTTACTTACCTGAATACAATAGTAGAGGATAAGTTTAAATTTGTAAAGATAATTAAAATTAGTATTAGTTATATCAGTTATATGTTTTTCTAATGTGATGAGATGTACAGGAATTGCAGCAGAAAATTCACCTCTAAAAATCAAAGTATATATAAGGTAAACTACCCTCAGGAGCTAGTAACCAAACTGCATAAAAACATAGGGGAACCAAAACAATTTTAATTGGCCAGCTAAATTCTAATTTCATGCCTCGCTTAAAAGCATATGCTATGAGCATTGTTAAAGCTATGCCTATTAACAAATAAGAAAGTTGGTACTGACTTATATTTAAGGCTTCTACATAGATTTTTTCTGAAAATTGTTGATCACCGGCATGACCCCAAAAGTTTTTGATCACTAAAGCGGAGTCTTGGAGGTTGGGGAGACGAAACCAAATCCAGGATGTGAAAACCATGATTTGTGTTAAAAGCCAAGCAAAAATAACTCCTAGCGGATTTTGCCAAAATGAATTAAGAATTGTCAAGCGATCGCTTAGTACAACTGTGAGACGATGAACTACTAAAGCGACACCATGCAATAGACCCCAAATAATAAAACCCCAAGCTGAACCGTGCCAAATACCAGCCACTAACATGACTATCAATAAATTTCCGCAGGTACGCATTAATCCGCGCCGAGAACCGCCTAAAGGAAAGTAAAGATAATTACGTAGCCAATCACCTAATGTAATGTGCCAGCGTCGCCAAAAATCAGCAATACTTGTACTGAAGTAAGGAAAATCAAAGTTTTCCGGTAAAACCAACCCAAATAGTAAAGCGCTACCACGAGTAATATCAACATAACCATTGAAATCTAAATACAACTGTAAGCCATAAGCAAAGGTAGCTAACCACAAATCTGTACTACCTGCCCTTTGTAAGTTACCAAAACATAAATCTACAAATATACCCAAATTATCAGCAAGGATACCTTTTTTAACTGCACCTCTAGCAATTAACCACATTCCTTCAGCAACTCTATCAATGCTGGGAAATCTGAGGGTATCAAATTGAATCGCTAAATTATGGTAACGAGTAATGGGTCCAGAAATTAGTTTAGCAAAAAATAATTTATATGTGGCAAATTGGATAAATTTAGTAGCAGCCTGAGCGCCACGATAAATATCTATTAAATAAGCAATACATTCAAAGGTAAAGAAAGAAATTCCTAGAGGTGCAACTAACTTAATCAATGATTCTGGTGAACTTGTTGGCTGATTAAAAACTAAATTTAGAAAATGATTTATGTATTTAAAGCCTAAAAGAATAAAAACATTAAAACCTATGCCAATCCACAATACTTTAAGACGGCGTTGATTCCAGTCAGCTTGAGCAAATTGCCATTCCTCATTAGATAAATTCCAGTTTTGAGAATGTTTTCCTGGTGAAGTATTACTGCCAATTTCTAAACCTAGATAGAAGTTGATAAAAGTTAGTGTTAAAAGTAATGGTAAATATTGAATATTCAAAGATGCGTAAAATAAAAGACTAGCTATTAACAGTATCCATAATCTTATATTTGCTAAATTAACAGTCCAGTAGATGCCTAAAACAC
>NZ_JADEWA010000663.1:0-2012 GCF_015207865.1 Dolichospermum sp. LEGE 00246 | reverse complement strand
ATATTTGATTTTTTCAATTTTACTACTATGTTTAATTTTGGCCTTCTTACTGGATTTAGGTTTTGGGGCTGTGAATATTCCCATTCATGAGGTTATGAATATCTTGCTGGGACAAGAAGCAGAAAAAACAACATGGACAAATATTATTCTCAAATTTCGTCTACCTAAAGCCTTAACTGCAACGTTAGCTGGTGCAGCTTTAGGGGTAAGTGGCTTGCAAATGCAAACTTTATTTAAAAATCCTTTAGCGGGTCCTTTTGTATTAGGAATTAGTTCTGGTGCAAGTTTAGGAGTAGCATTAATTTTGCTGACAGCAAGTGTGACTGTACCGACGTTATTAACTGATTTAGGAATGATTGGTGATTTTAGTTTAGTCATAGCGGCAAGTTTTGGTGCAGCATCAGTATTAGGGTTGATGTTAGTTGTTTCTCGTCGTGTACAAGATACAATGACTTTATTAATTTTAGGTTTATTATTTGGATATGCGACTAGTGCAATGGTAAGTATTTTGTTGCAATTTAGTTCACAAGAACGGATTCAAAGTTATATAATGTGGACTTTTGGAAGTTTCACTGGGGTAACTTGGCAACAATTAGCTATTTTAACTCCAGTTATTTGTGTAGGTTTATTAATTGCTGTGCTGCAATCAAAATCTTTAAATGCACTTTTATTAGGTGAATCTTATGCACGCAGTTTAGGGTTGACAGTGCAGAAAACTAGATTTTCTGTGATTAGTAGTGCTTCTATATTAGCAGGAGCGATTACTGCTTTTTGTGGACCGATAGCATTTTTAGGTGTGGCAATTCCTCATCTTTGTCGTAGTCTTTTTAATACTTCAGATCATCGGATATTAATTCCTAGTGTTATCATTATGGGGGCAATTTTAGCTTTATTTGCTGATTTGGTTTCCCAAATTCTGATAAATCAAATGGTTTTACCGTTAAATGCTATTACTGCTTTGATAGGAACTCCTGTTGTTACTTGGGTAATTCTCAAACGTAACTCTCAAAAATCTTTTCCGTCATGAGTAACTCAATTCTGAAAACTCATAATTTGACTATTGGTTATAAGACTTCCCAGAAAACTATTCGGAATGTTGCATCTAATATTTCTACATCTTTGCAAACAGGAGAATTAGTTTGTCTACTTGGTCCTAATGGTGCTGGTAAGTCTACTTTATTGCGAACTCTGGCAGGAATGCAACCACCAATTGCTGGGGAAGTTAAACTGTTAGAAGATGATATTTATAAGTTACCACCACAGGAATTAGCAAAACGTTTAAGTTTGGTATTGACTGAAAAAATTGATGTGGGAATGTTATCAGCTTATGCTTTGGTAACTATGGGCAGATATCCTTATACTGACTGGTGGGGAAAGTTATCATCTGAAGATGAAAATATTATTAATTGGGCGATAAAATCTGTGGGGGCGGTAAATTTAGCCCAAAGGAATGTGAGTGAATTAAGTGATGGTGAACGACAGAAAATTATGATTGCTAGGGCTTTAGCGCAGTCGCCTATGGTGATGTTATTGGATGAACCTACAGCTTTTTTAGATTTACCACGCCGGGTGGAAATTATGCAATTGTTACGTCAATTAGCACGGGATACAAATCAAGCGATTCTGCTTTCTACCCATGATTTAGATTTAGCTTTGCGCCTTGCTGATAAAATTTGGCTGTTAGGAAATAATGGTATTCTCCACGTTGGCGCACCAGAAGATTTGATATTAAGTGGTGCATTTGCTGATACTTTCCGCAGTGAAGGGGTGGAATTTAATATTTTTTCTGGGGAATTTAATCTAAATATACCATATAAAGGGGAAGTTAAGTTAATAGGTGAAGGTGTTGCTGCTATTTGGACAATTCGCGCCTTAGAAAGAGTAGGATTTACAGTTTTACAAGGTGGTAAATCTGCACAAATTACAGTAGAAGTTATTTCTAGTCCTCAAGAGGTTTTTTGGAAAGTCAGGAAATATAAAGCTGTGTCTACACATTATTCTTTATATGAAGT
>NZ_JADEWA010000662.1:0-2029 GCF_015207865.1 Dolichospermum sp. LEGE 00246 | reverse complement strand
CAGTAATGGCAAACAGGATCAGGGCAAGAACCGTACATCTAAGGTAATACCTGAAAAGCGGATATTATTCGAGCAGTTGTCTTGACAATTATTCGATTAAGAATCCCCGCGTCTTTAGACCGGGGAGTGTCAATGACTAATAGCTAATTTGCAATGTTACTGATGCTTGTACTTCTTGTTCCCCCGCAACTATGGGGGTAGAAGCATCCGCGAAATTGGCTTTAGCAGCTTCAGCCCGATATAGCATCGGTGGCGGTGGTGGGGTTGCACCATTAATTTGAATACTGATAATGTCTTTTTGTTCTAATTTTAAGGTGCTAAGAACCGTTTCTGCTTGTTCTTGTGCATCCTGGGTAGCTTTTTTTAAGGCTTGTTTTTGGGCGCTGGCGATCGCTTCATCACTAGCAATAAAACTTACACCATTAATTTGTGTCGCTCCAACTTTCACCGCATCATCCAATAAAGTTCCGGCTTTATCTGTAGAAATGCGGAAGCTCACTGTATTACTAGCAGCATAACCAGTAATGCGTTGAACATTATTACTGTAGCTATATACTGGGTTGAGGCGAATTCCTGTAGTTGTCAATTTTTCGACATTGCGTTTTTTTAATAAAGCTACCACAGCCGATGATCTGCGTGCCGCTTCTTTTTGGACATCTTCCGCCGTTTTTCCTTGAACTTCTACACCCAAACTAACTTGAGATAAAGTTGTCGAAATTGTTTCTACTCCCCTTCCACTCACGGTTAAAGTTCGCCATAATTTTTCTTGTGCTGATGCAGGTAGCATAAAAATCGCACTGAGAAATATACTCAAAGATAATATTTTCCCAAAATTCCGGGTTGGAAACCGATAATTAGATAAAACAGTGATAGACATCTTCCTTAACACTCCTCTAAAAACCTATTAATTCTGGGGTAACTGTTATTAACAGCCACCAAAATATTTTCACACCGAAGGTGTAATTTCCATACTTACAGTTTCACACTGCTTAAACTTATATCGAACCTGGTTACATTTTTTGTAACGGCAAAAATTATTTATGTGTTGGGTTTCCTTCCAACTATAATTATTTTATGATAGTTCTTCCTTATCGAATTCATGATAACAAATTTAAAATCAATTGTCAACCCCCGCATCTTCTTTTTTGCGCGACTCAATTGAGAGATTGAGTGATATTTTTGTAAATATCGAGAGGTTGAGATCCCCGACTTCTTAAAGAAGTCGGGGATCTTGTGGAAGTCGGGGATCTTATTATTGTTCAGAAACAACCATGACATCATCAACACCAGAAACCCTATCTAAATTCGTGCAATTTTGTCACCAACATATCACCGGACAAGAACGCAAAGAAGCACAAACATTTCTCGACCGCTTTTTTCGAGCCTTTGGCCATGAAGGTGCATTAGAAGCGGGTGCGACTTACGAAGAAGCAATTAAAAAAAGTAGTAAAACCGGAAAAACTGGCTTTGCTGATTTAGTTTGGAAACCTCGCGTTTTAATAGAAATGAAAAAACGGGGAGAAGATTTAAATAAACATTATTCCCAAGCTTTTGATTATTGGACTAGGTTAGTCCCAAATCGTCCTAAATATGTGATTTTATGTAATTTTGATGAATTTTGGATCTTTGATTTTGATATTCAATTAGATACACCTGTAGATAAAATTACCCTCGAACAACTGCCAGAACGGTCAGGAGCATTGACATTTATGGAATTAGGGCAAAAAACCCCTGTATTCCAAAATAACCAAGTAGAAGTTACTGTTAAAGCTGCCCGTCGCATGGGTGAATTATTATTAGAATTAGAAAATAGGGGAATTGAAAAGTTAACAGCACAGCGGTTTATTTTACAATGTGTGTTAGCGATGTTTGCGGAAGATAGACAACTGTTACCCCGTGATACAATACTGTTCGGTTAAGACTAAAAAACAAAAATACGTAGGTTGGGTTGAGGAACGAAACCCAACATTTTCAATAATTTGTTGGTTTTATACAATAGGTTGTTTACGTGGAAATTTTCGTTAACCGA
>NZ_JADEWA010000007.1:0-31922 GCF_015207865.1 Dolichospermum sp. LEGE 00246 | reverse complement strand
AGCAATTAGTTCTAATGATATTAATACTCATCCTAATGATGCACCAGAACTACTTAAAGATTTTGCCCAAGAAATAGATTTATCTTATTCTTTACTTTATGATGAAAGTCAAAAAGCGGCTAAAGATTTTTTTGCAGCTTGTACTCCTGACTTTTTTATATTTAATGCTCATAGAAAGCTGGCTTATCGGGGACAATTAGATGATAGTCGTCCGAAAAATGATTTACCTGTGACTGGACAAGATTTGCGAAAAGCGATTAATTATGTTTTAGCAGATGAGGAAATTATTTGGCAGCAAAAGCCGAGTATTGGTTGTAATATTAAATGGAAAGCAGGGAATGAGCCAGTTTATTATAAAGTTCCGGTAGCGGTTGGGTAGTTAGGGATTTTCAGCAGTACAAGCAAGAGTGAGGATAACTTACTGGCTTTTACTGCTGTAAAATTTGGGAAAATTTATTTATACGGTGTGATCGCTTAATAAATAAACTTTTAGACCTGTATATGCACGCTAATTGAGTGGATACTATTTTTCTGATAAATATTGCTTAAACTTCACACTATAATTCACACATTTGTTCTATTATAGATTCACGAGACTAAAGGCAGTATTTCCTGCTTTCAGAACATACACAGTTTCCTGAAAACCAACGAACAAAGGATGGAGAGCAGTGGCCATAATCAATCCACTTATTGCACAACCGCCGAAAGAGGTGTCTTTTAAAAAAGCACCTCTAGTTCGTGTTATTGCACAAATACGCTTTCCGCTGATTACGTCAATTGAAAACAAAAGCTTTATAGGAGGATTTCAAGAAGCTATTAGAGATAAGTATCCAATATTACAACAAGAGCAGACCCGAAGTTTAGTTTTTGGTTCTCAAGGCGTTACCCAGTCTGAGCAAGTAACTTGGAGATTTGTAGATGCTCAAGGTAATTGGCGATTATCACTATCACCTGACTTCGTAGCACTTGAGACAACTGCTTATACAAGTCGTAGTGATTTTATAGCACGGTTAGAAACCTTGCTAACAGCACTTAATGAACACATTAAACCTAAAATTGTTCAACGATTCGGTGTGAGATATATTGATCGGCTCGTTGGACAGGCAGTAAATGATATATCTAAGCTTGTACGCTCGGAAATTACGGGTATCGTAGCATTAGACTTTGGAGAATATATTCATCAGAGTATCAATGAATCTTTGTTTAGTTTACCTGGGGGGGAAGACCAGATAATTGCGCGTTGGGGGTTAATTCCTCCTAATGGAACTTTTGATCCAGATGCAATTGAACCAGTTGATGAACCTAGCTGGATACTTGATTTAGATATGTCTCTTTCAAAACAACGAGATTTTGATGTTGAAGAACTTCTGAATGAAGCACAGCGTTTTGCTGAAAGAATTTATACTTTTTTCAGATGGGCAGTAACTGATGAATTTTTGCAGCATTTTGGAGGTGAACCATGACTTCTCTTTTAGATAGAAAACCTGAGCAGTTATCGGGTACTTCTGCCCGTGGCTCAATGCGTCCTCAGCATAATTACCGCCCCACTATTATATATAAAATTTTTTCAACTATTCCTATTACAGCAAGTACGACAGCAACATTTGATCGAAATTTATTACCTACTTTGGAGATGACAACGAGTGGGTTGACTTTTCCATCAACTAATTCTGCGGAAATAACACGGACTGCTATTAACCAACTGAGAAAGTTAAGTGGATTCACCTGGGATCAACTTGCTAGGCTTTTTCATGTTTCACGTAGAAGTATTCACTTTTGGGCAAGTGGCCAGCCATTATCTCGTTTTAATGAGGAGAAGCTTAATCGCCTTTTGGCTACTGTTCAGTATATTAATCGGGGAAGTGCCAGTCTTAATCGTAGTCTTTTATTAACTCCTGGTAGTGATAGTCAACTTCCTTTCGATCTCCTGGTAGCTAATGAATATGAAGAGGTAAAACGAATTATTGGTTATGGTAATGCTCCTGAAAGACCACAGTTAGCTCCCTTATCTGAGGATGCACGTGCGTCACGTAGACCACCCAATCCGGCTGATCTAGTTGATGCTCTACAAGAGCCTATCCATCGTGAAGTTGGACGATCCAAACCTGCTAGAGCGGTAAGGAGCCGCAAAAACGGTAGTGGACAATGAGCTTGATGTTTGGATTAAGGAAGTGGATGCTGCTCTTCACGAATGGCAGCAAGGTGATTATGTGCTTGGCGAACATTGGTTTGTACAGCGTTTTCACCCTCAGCGTCCTCTAACACAAGAATCTACAGGTGTCGCGCAAGAGGAGACTGATCTTGCTGAGTCAGAAGTCAGGGGTTTTGTAGTGGTTACGCAAACTTGCGATATTGTGCGTACTTGTCGCACTCGTCCATTTGTCGAAATAGTTCCTCTGGTGGAGGTTGATGAGAAGCAGTTATATCAAATTCAACGAAGTAGACAACCTCAATATGCTTATATTCCAGGAGTAGCAGAACTGAATCTAGTGGCTGATCTTGATCGTGTGATGACAGTAGAGAAGGCTGTTATTGCAGAATGGGAGCGCAAGTCTGGATGCCAAAATGATCAAGAGATTAGGGTATTAGGCCAAGCATTAGCGCGGAAACGAGCTAGATTTGCTTTTCCTGATGAATTCAATCAATTTGCTAAAAAGTTGCAAACACGAATGCAAGATAAGCATGATAAATCTAGCCCTGAAGGTGAAGCTCTTCGTGCTTTGCGTGAAATTAGAGTATATGCAGAACCTTCTTGGAATGACGCTACAATCAACCTGACTTTTTTGTTTATCCGTGATGAAGAACAAGTTCAGTTTCAAGATATAAGGTGGGATCAACTTTGTGAAAATTGGTTGAAATTAATTCCACCATCCGGTCGTTTTCAATCAGTAGATGGCTTGGTAGTATCTTTGGAAGACATGACAGCAAAGGAATATGTTGAGAGTGATCCGCTAGATTTGGATAACTTATCATCCTGAAATCATTCTCGACATGAACCACCTATTGACAGGGGTTATTTTTAACATCTAATAGCGGTGAAATAGTTAACTTCTGTACAGTCTGATTAATTCGATTTCCAGGAATAATTATTTCTGTAAGATTTCCTAGATAATCTATCCCTTGTCAGAAATGGCTAACGCCACGCTGCGCTATCAGGATGTCCAGGATTAAAGGATTAACAGGATGAAAAAAATACTAGATACAGGACTTACTCAAAATATCTCTCAAACCCTCTTATCTTCGCGTCCTTCGCTTCTTCGTGGTTCATTATTCCGTGACTTGTCCGTAAGACCTAAGATAATTAAATCCTGTAAATCCTCAAATCCTATAAATCCTGATTCTGACCTAACCCACAGCATATTCTGTAAACTTCCTCATAAAAGGAGACTGAAACCCCAATACAATATCCTCCTTTGGAACTCCCACCGCAACTAAATTCTCCGCAATATCATCTTCTGTACCATTCCATTGCAGCCAAATTTTTTCACATTTAATATCAATATGAATAATACAACTATGTATCCATTCTTGACCTTCCCAACCGACATGAACTATTTGATAATGGTCACGTTGTGTATCAAAAATTGTCTCAACTTCTATATCTCCATTAGCAGGTTTTTGTTCGCTATATTCTTGTAAAATCTGCTGTACAAGCTGGCGATATCTAGTTAGTTTATCCATTCTGCAATTACCTCATGCTCTACATCATAAATAATCATTTTGACTTGATTCTCTTCAATCATATCTCTGGGAAAATCAAGATTAAAAAATGTCTTATAGGTTGTTAAAGGTACTGCTAAATACAAAACACGATCTGGCTGTCGTCTTCTTAATGCACCTCGATAATTAATAAACTGTCCTAACGCTGTATGAAATTCCGAAATTGCAGACGACCTCTCCAAAAAACTTTTGATTTCAAGAGCAATTTTTTCTCCTTCTCTTTCTGCCGCAATCAATTTTTCTGCGGCTAAATCAATAGACAGATTTACCCCGCCTACACTAATTGATAGGGGATCGTGAGTAATCTGCCAACCGTCCTTCTGTAGAGCTTTTTTGACAACTTCATGAAAGACATCTTTAGCCGACATACTGATCCCTAATTATATTTCCTACATATATCTTACAATATTAACGCATTTCTTCCTTTGCGCCTTTGCGTGAGATACTTTCCCCTATAAATCCTCATGCAAAGCCCCCAACTTCCTAATCTCCGGCCAAATTGCGGCTGTTGCCACCACCACCAAAATCGTCCCAATACCCCCACCAACCACAGAAAACACCGGACCAAATAAAGCCGCAGTCAACCCAGACTCAAAACCCCCCAACTCGTTAGAAGCACTGATAAACACACTATTGATAGCCGCCACTCGACCCCGTAAATGGTCAGGAGTGCGAATTTGCACCAAAGTATGACGAATTACCACGCTAATGCTATCCAACGCCCCACTTAATGCCAACATCAACAACGACAGCCACACCCAACGAGATAACCCAAAAATAATTGTCACAATCCCAAACCCGACAACCGACCAAAGTAATGCTGGACCGGCTTTACGAATAGGTGGCAAATATACCAACAATGCTGCCATAATCAATGCACCTATTGATGGGGCGGCTTGTAAATAGCCTAATTCCACAGGCCCGACGTGCAAAATATCTTTAGCAAAAACGGGTAATAATGCCACTGCGCCACCCAGTAAAACTGCAAATAAATCTAGAGTGATAGCTGCGAGAATTAGTTGATTATTCCAAACAAATTCAGCCCCAGCAACTAGGGTTTTCAGAGATATTGGTTCTTTTTTAAAGTCGGTTTTTTGAGGTTTGATGGCTGCGGTGAGGAAAAAACATGATAGTGCAGCGATCGCAGATAATACATATACTCCCGTCGCACTCTTAAAAACAGCAATACTCAATCCTCCCAAAGCTGGACCAATTACCGACGCTAATTGAAAACTACTACTATTCCAAGTTGCTGCATTGGTAAAAGCACTCATCGGTATTAACTGCCACATCAGCGCATCACCCGCAGGCTTGAGAAATGCCCTAGCTACACCTGTTAATAATAAGCAAGCATAAATTAGAAAAACTGCACCTTGATAATAGGAAATAGCCGCTAAAGTTAGAGAACAAAACATTAATAGCAGCATTGCCAATAAAGTAATCTTTTTCCGGTCATTTTTATCAGCAACGTGTCCCGTAATCAAAGTTAGGGCAATCATTGGTAAAACCTGTGCCAGACCGATTCCACCTAAAGCCATCGCTGAATTTGTCCGCTCATATAGCTCCCAGCCCAGCGCGACGGTCTGCATTTGTCCACCCGTGAAGAGGAGTACACGCCCAATGGTAAAGAGCCGATAATCTCGAAATCTCATGGCTGCCAAAGGATTGTGTTGTGCAGCCTTGCTGTTATGGTGAGTTGGTTTCTGTTTGCTCGAAGACATTTTTTAGTAGAGTCAAGCCTGATTCAATATGTGATACTTGCTCTGGTGTCAAACCCTCCAGAATCTCCGCAATTTCCCCGCGAGTTTTTTCCTGAGATTGCTCTAAAAGCAGTTTTCCCTCTCTCGTCAAATTCAGGACTACTCGTCGTCGTTCTTGAGGATTATCTGTCCTTTGCACCAGATTTCGTTGGACTAATTTTTCTATAGTTGTTGATGCTGTAGCACAGGTGACACCTAAATGATCTGCTACCTCAGATAAAGAAGCGCCGGGATTACGATTCAGAAAAGCGAGCGATCGCAATTGTGGTATAGATAAAGAGTCAGAACTGTGCGATCGCATTTCGGCTCGGATAAACCGCATCAATAAGGGGACAGTTTCCATCACCCTAGCGGCACATTCTTCAGAGGGTTTATCCAAACTCATAAGACCGTTTTTCTCCAGATTACATTGCCACCCGTGGATAAAGTCGTCCACAGATGTAGGTTAAACCTATTAATGTTAGCAAGAGAATTGTACAATCTAACCCAAACCCATAAATACTTGAGCCATTCGCCAGCATTGCACCCCGTAAAGCATCCACTTGATATGTCAAAGGATTCAAGTGAGAAATGACCTTTAACCAACTTGGCATCAATGAAATAGGATATATGGCATTACTGGCAAAAAACAACGGCATGGTGATTAATTGCCCAATTCCCGTAAACCTTTCCCGCGATTTCACCAAACAGCCGATGATTAAGGAAAAAGTACAAAAACAAGCTGCTCCCAAAAATATGACTAGGACAACTTGTAGGAAAGCCAAAGGATTGAGATTGAGGTGTACACCCAACAAAAATGCTAAAAGGTAAATAAACACCACTTGGGAAAAACAACGAATCCCAGCCGCAAAAGCTTTACCCAAGACAATCGCTGCACGGGGTATGGGTGCAACTAAGAATTTCTGCAAAATCCCTAAATCCCGTTCCCAAATTAATGTCATTCCCCCAGCAAAAATAGCAACAAACAGCGCACTCTGAGCCAAAATACCGGGAGTCATAAAATCTAAGTAAGGTAAATTACCTGTAGGGATAGCACGAGTCCGAGTAAATACTTGCCCAAAGATCAGCAGCCATAAAGCCGGTTGTACAGCCCTGATAATTAAATCACTAGGATCATGGCGGAGTTTCCGCACTTCCAATTCAGTAATTACCAGGGTTTTGGTAAATAGTTCTTTGATATTAGCAAAAATGCCGTTGGGGCGATTATATCTGGGTTCAGCCCAACCGTTGAGTGGTACGTCTGGTTCTTGCAGTCTCACGATAACTCACTCCTGATACTAATTGATTTCCTGCGTAGTGGATGAAGACATCATCTAAAGTTGCGTCTGGTTTCCCAATAGCTGCTTTTAAATCTGCGGGTGAACCGGTGATAATTTCTTTACCCTGGTTCATAATCACGACTCGATTACAAAGATGATCCGCTTCTTCTAAAAAGTGGGTAGTTAAAAAGATAGTTGTACCGTACTCAACACGAAGTTGTTGTACAAGTTGCCATACTTGTGTTCTTGCAACTGGATCTAATCCGACTGTTGGCTCATCTAGAAATAAGATTTGGGGTTGATGTAAGATAGCTTGAGCAATTTCCAGTTTCCGAATCATTCCCCCAGAAAAAGTTCTCACTAATTGATGTGCTACATCTTCCAAACCCATGAATTCCAGCACTTCAGAGATTTGCTGTTTTCTGCGTCGAGGGGGAATATCATACAATTTAGAGAATATTAACAGATTTTCATAACCTGTTAAAGTCCCATCTGCTGATAAAGCCTGGGGTACATAACCTATTACTCTTCTAACTGCATCAGGTTGACGAGTCACATCATAACCGGCTAAGTATGCTTTCCCGCTACTGACTGGTAGCAAGGTAGTTAACATCTTAATTACTGTACTTTTTCCCGCACCATTGGGGCCAAGTAAACCAAAAACTTCTCCCGATGCAACGGAGATATTTAAAGCATCAACGGCTGTTGATTTTTCAAAGCGGCGCGTCAGTTCCAAGGTTTGCAATATTACCGATTTTGGAACTTGTGCAGGTATTTCCGCAGATTCTATTCTTCCCGTAAGTTTCGTCACGAGTCGGATTTACTTCCTTATTCAAATAATTAGAGTATCTAAATATTAGTTTGACATATTTCTGCTAAAAGTCAAGACCAAGGATTAACGATGACAACCCCAGTACCAGCAAAATCTTTTTCGTTACGAGTAACAAGTGATAGAGCGTGTTGAAGTGCGATAGCAGCAATTAAAGAATCCATAGCGGGTAGAGGTCGGCCATTCTGTTCTAGTTGCCCGATTAAATTTCCCCATAACACCATTGTGGAGACATCTATAGTTAAGATTCTGTGTTCAAAGCGATTGGGTAGAGTTTCATTTAGCCAAGTTGTGAGAGATTCTTTTCTCTTAGATGGAGTAAGTTTGCAGATGCCTCTAGCGATTTCGCCAATAGTAATTACACTGAGGTAAAGTGTTTCTGGAATTTGGGCATCTACCCAATCTAAAACTTTTTGATTTGGTTGTTTGGCAACAAGTTCAGAAATTAGACAAGTATCAAGAAGGTAGGTCATGGGTTGAAGGTATCGCGGGGTAGGCTGCGATCTCGGTTCAAGTCGAGTTCTTCTGTGAGTTCAGCCAAGGGGGATTGACGGAAAAATTCTGAGATTTTAGTAGGTTTTTCTGAGTGGGTGTTGCCTGTAGTTAGGCTTTGGGCAAGGAGTTGAATAATATACAGTTTATCGTTATGTGGAAGCTGAAGGAGTTGTTGTTCGAGTTCTGGGATAACCATGATGGGGTTTAAATGAAGGATAATTTTATTGTACTTTCTGCCTGGAGTTTAGACTAAAGCAGAGCGATCGCTATACTATTATTGTGGATAGATTTTAGCCTTTACAAATTTACCCTACTTGAGCAATTACCTGTCCAATCTCTTGAGGTGTTGCACCGGTGGCCAGCATTGCCCGGATTAAGAGTTCAATAGAAACGGAAGCATCACCATTTTCAGCTTTAGCAATTCGAGGTTGACTGGATTGAATTTTTTCTGCTAATTCTGTTTGTGTCATTAATTTCTGTCGTCGTTCTTTCAGATTATGACTAAGAACTAATTTAATCTCAATCAGAGCAGTTTCCTCTTTTGTGAGTTCTAAAAACTCGGAAACATTTCCAACTTTCCAGCCTTTTTGTTCTAGACGTTTTCTTTTAGCTTCATCCATAATACTAATCTTGTATATCTTGGTCGTACTTGCTTAGTCGTTTTTTACAGATGTCAATAACGGTGCTTGGTGTTGTTCTCGTTGTTTTATTGAAAACTTCCAGAATCAAAATTGCATCATCATCAATTCGGTAAATAATTCGCCAGTTCTTGTCCGCATCCCGAATCCGTAGTTCATAACAATGTTTTCCGATACTAGACATTGGTTTTGAATGCGGCATTCCCAAGCTTTCACCCTGCTGTAACCGTCTGAGTAGTATACCTGTTTCTATCCGTGCTTCTTGGCTGAAGGGTGGAGTTTTAATTTCACCATGCAACCAAATTAAAGGTTTATCATTTTCGTCCATGCTATGATTTATATCATATCTGATATATTTTTAATTGGCTATTGTAGCCTACTGGAGTTTAGACTAAAGCAGAGCGATCGCATATAGTTTAAGTACAAATATCTATAAATTAGTTAGTTGAAAAACAAGGAAGGTTTTTAATTTGACTGAAAAAAATAAACACGGACTTCCAAGAAATATACCGTTACCGTTCACTTGCCTAAAACAAATATACTAAATCAAGAAGCAATCAAAAAATTTGCCCAATACCGGAATGATATTCTAAACCAGTTAAAAGGAGTGATTCGTCATCATGGTTAGAAATATTCAGTTTACTGACCTAGAACAGTTGCTTTTCAAAATAGGTTTTACTAAAGTACCAACAACAGGTTCTCAACAAATCTATCAATATCCATTGTCAGGAACTTTGGTCATTTTACCAGCTTACGAACAAAAGGCTTATATTCAACCTGTGCATTTGGTAGCTGTACGTCGAATATTGGTAGAAAATGGGTTAATCAATACCAATTCTTTGGACAGTTTTTTAGCAAAGGTTGCAATGAAATCTGCGACTGTATTCTCAAGTTATTAGAAGTCAAGGCTTCATTGCGACGAGAAGCCAAAGCCAATAAAATCAAACTTCAGGAGTCAGAAATTCCTAAATTGTGGATTTTAACCCCCACCATATCTGAAACTCGTTTATCTAGCTTTGGAACTATCCAAAAAGAAGGTTGGTTATCGGGAGTACATTTTTTAGCAGATGCCATGCGTTCAGCAATTGTGGCAATACACCAACTACCACAAACACCGGAGACTTTATGGTTGAGGCTTTTGGGTAGGGGAAGCGTACAATCACAAGCAATTATCGAGTTGCAGGCGTTACCATTAGATCATCCATACCAAAAAGCCACCCTGGAATTAGTTTACAACTTGCGCGAAAATTTGAGAGTAAATCAAGAACTAGAAACAGATGATAGGGAGTTAATTATGCGACTAGAACCACTTTATCAAAGAAATAGAGAACAAGCTAAAGAAGAAGGAAAGCAAGAAGGAAAGCAAGAAGGAAAGCAAGAAGGAGAAAAAAACTTAATACTGCGTCTACTACATCGTCGGATTGGGGAAATTGATGCGTTATTAATCGAGCGAATTACAGGATTATCAATTGAACAGTTAGAAAGCTTAGGAGAGGCATTATTAGACTTTTCTAGTGTTGCTGATTTAGAAGCTTGGTTAACCCACAACACTCAATCTAATTCATGTTGATTGTTCGGGAATTAATTATGCAATTAGAACCACTGTTCAAACAACTGTTGTGGATAGATTTTAGCCCTGACAAATTTACCCTACTTGAGCAATTACCTATCCAATCTCTTGAGGTGTTGCACCTGTAGGCTTAAATTTTCCTATTCACATTCTATCTAAAAATATCGCTAGAGTAAATTTAAACCAATATGGACTGGACAACACCACTCAAGGCACAACAGACTGATTTTATTCCAAGACTTAAATCTGCTAAATTACTCCATTGTGACGAAAAAGACCAGCATAGTGAATTAACTGTCACTTCTGGCAAAAGGTTAGACCCCACATTCCGCACTTCATTGTGTAGTATAAGTACGAGTGTAATAAGTAGCAGAGATAAGCTAAATATAAATACATAGGTTATTAAGTCATAAATATAGACAGTAATATAAAGATTGCCAACAAATTGAAATGAATAAGGTATGGACAATAAATTCAGAAGCAAAAATGAGAGAATAAGTCTGAATTAACTAAAAATATCCAAAAATATGAATTATACTCAACACGCCTTAATAATTTGATTCTGTGGGTAGGGGTAAAGCAAAAGCTTAATGGTGTCAACTTAACGCAAAATCTTCATCCCGCAAGGAACTCAAGTTCCTTGCTAATAGCGAAAGTCATCTAAAAGATGACTAAATACTAGGAAAATTCATTAGTCCGTTTTAACGGACTTGAGCTATGAGACAGGGAATTTATTCCCTGGCGGGTGTGGAAGCCAAACAAATAAGCCATCTGTAACCTAAGTTGACACCAATGAAGCTCTTGCTTTACCCCTACAAATCTAGGTTTTTCGTGATTTTGTAAAAGTCCATGTCTCAACCGTGTTTAGTATACCAAAAAGAAGAGTTGGAAAGTAAAAACTTAGATCACTTAGGAATAATAGCAGGAATAATAGATGAGATAGGAATAGTATAAAAAATTAATGAAATATTCTTAGTAGATAGTAGAGAGAAAGTAAATACAGGCGAAGTAGTCAAAGCAATCATTCTCAATGGACTGGGTTTTGTATCAAGACCATTATATTTATTCCCTGATTTTTTTCAAGATAAACCCATAGAACATTTAATAAAGGAAGGAATAAAAGCACTAATGTTGCAGGTGGAAGTTGCTTGGCACAAGCGTAAATCTGAGCTAAAAGCAATGACGGCAAGGAACTCACACTTTTACCTCTGGAAAAAAAGCCAAATCCGCACTTAGTACAGTGGGAACTAAAACTGCACGGTCTAGATATTTATTTCCCCGTTCACAGGAGGTTTCTGGACTGAATAAACACCCATGACAAGCTGCCCAATGTAGAGAAGTTGTTCCCTTCAAAGGGGTATGTTCTGCACACAAGGGGTCAGAAGTACACAACTGCATCTGTTCTAAAGCTTGGTCAATATGATAACCCAGCTTTTTTGGTTCTCCCAAACTTACTAAGCCTCCCAAAGTTCCCTCGCTGTCAGGTGCTGCGGTGTAAATCAGTACACCTGCCATTGGACTACCTTCTTCTTGAGGACGTTTGGAGTAAATTCGTTCTTTTAAACTGGCAGCATTATAGCCACACTCTATTGCCATTTGTCGCATGAGGGCATGGGCGAAAGAGTGTAGTAAAATATAGCGAACTCCAGGGAATGTTATTTTCACTGGGTCGAGAGAACGAATTTTACACCACTGTTTATGAGCTTCAAAAGCTCGATTTTGATAATCTTGTAATAGTTGACTTTGTTCCCATTGACTCAATTTTTGTTCGTTAAACTGAATAAAAATACCTTCCCCTTTTACCTCACTTGCGGGAACCCATTGAGGATTTTTACGGCTCAAGTCTACTAAATGTTCCGTGAGTATTTCCCCTTCATCTATAAAGTCACCCGGTGATTGAATCCGTGTAAAACTAATTAGGGCGCGAACTTCCCGCAATCTTTCTGCTAATACAACTTGGGAAAAATAATCTTCATAGCCAGCAGGAGGTTTGACTGGTTTTAACTGAAAATCTGGTGTATTAAAATTGGTGTCTGCTTGGGAAAAAATTTCCCATTCTGGAGTTTTTAAGTCCCTGGCATTTTTATCATCTGAATTACTTTCTTGTTGATTTTGTTTTTCTTCAATTATTGTCCAGATTTCTTCTAGGGGATGTTTTGATAATTCGGTTAATAAGTCAGGAAATTGACCGATCGCTTGTAATAAATCTAGATTACTTTTTAAAATATCTTGGCTGGTAGCTTTATTTAAAACGTGCCAATATTGCTCGATTATTTGGAATAATTGATGGGAACTTTCAGGAATTGACAAAGCGGAAAGGGTAATGGGAAACCAACTATTAGATGCACCTAATAAAATGGTTTTCATTTGTTTGTCGCAGGTATCATCAAAGTCACGTAAATGGGGATGACGGGCGCGACAACGAGGCATATTTTCTTTTCCGCTTTCACCAAAAGCATCTGATAAAGGGCGTTGTTGACCACAACTGCATATTACAAAAATATCGCTGGGAGAACCAGATACACCATATTCTTCAAATCTCAAAGCGCCATTACAGTTAATATTTTCTCCTCGATGGACAAAGTAACTCCAGGGAAAATCATCTAAATGTCCTCTTTCACAAGAAACAAGAAACCGTGAGGGTATGGCTGTTGGTTCTTTTTTGCTTTTAGGACAATTTTTATGAACATATTTAGTTTGATCTGGTCGGTAAGGATTGTCTTTGAATTGAAAAAGTTCTGATTTTAGGGAAGCAAGTAAATGACATTTAGGGCAAACCATCCAACTAGGAAAAGGTGCGACTGGGATTCCTATTCTGTTGACTTCATCAAAGGGACCAGATGATGTGACATTTTCTGGAGGCGTGGGAGGTGAAAGCAGTCGTTTTACTTGTGAACCTAATTCTTTACGAACAGCAGCTAAAAGTCTTGGTTCATTTAATTCGAGTGCATTTTGAGTGTTCCAGTCTTCTAAACCCATGACCATAACTGAGAGGTTGGGTAGGTCAAGTACAGCACCGACACCGAAGGAAAATAATATTTGACTGGGGCGTAATTCGCCAACTTTGTATTTATACATTTTGGGGATTGGGGATTGGGAATATGTTTACTAATTCTGTTTCTGTTTGGTCATTTTTTCTGGAAGGCGGTTAATGTCGTCGTCAGGTACTTGGTCTTGTAAAATTAATCCTACGGTTGGTTCTACATTGCGTAGGGAATTTAAACAAGTAAAATCTTGCCAGGTTTCTCGACCTGCTGATTTTAATAGTTCTATGGTTAAACCGTCCCGCTTTTCTATTTGGTATTTAAGAATGCCCCCACCTTGTATGTTTTGGGCTTTGCTTAACCAAATATCTAGTTTGGCTTCTAGTGCTTGTTTTACCATTTTCTGGGTTTCAGCATCCCCTACTAATCCGGCGCGATCGCAAATTGTCTCTATTGCAGCTTGAATATAAGGATGGTGGCGTTCAATTCTTCCTGCTTGGTCATTACCATTAAATTCCTTACCTGCCAACCTCACTAATGTAACAAATAATGCTGCTAAACCTCTATCAATGGCACGAGGCGCGAAAGGTGTTAATGATAAGGCTTCTACGTGCTGGTAAAAGGTGGCGTGGTAATGTTCAAATCTTTCATAATGGGATAAGTCTCTAGGACGCGCCCAGTTATACACTGTTAATACTAAACCTGGATATGTCCGCCCTACACGGCTGGTAGCTTGAATATACTCGGCTGTGTTTTTTGGCTGTCCTGTTACTGCCATAATACCTAACCGTTTTACGTCCACACCTACGGAAATCATGTTAGTAGCTAGGAGAACATCTAATGGTTCTAATTGATTAACTGTTTGTTTTGCTTTCCGCTTGGCTTTAATTTCGGCATCTTTTTGCGGATCAAAGGTGGTTTCGAGTCTGTCTAAAATTTCTGGAATTTCTGTAGAGTCTCTGCGTGATGTCAGTTCTTCTAAATTTATTCTCAGTCTTTTTGCTAGTCCCCGACGATCCATTTTTCCTAGACGAATACGCACATCATCATCTACTAACCTTCTCATTCCCCCTAATTCTCGCATGGAATTAAAATAACCTACTAGGGTCATCCAAGGATCAGCGCGATCGCCATATTTTTCATACAGAAATTGGGAAGCTGATAAAATCGCTATATATACGCGAATTGATACCGCTTTTAACCTGCGTCCTGTGGCACAAATTCCCAAATAACGCCTACCGGGATTAATTTCACTAGGTTGACGTTGACGGGAAAAAAAGTTATCTTCCACATCCAAACATTGGGGAGGAAAAACCTGTAAATCTCGCAAAAATAAGTTATATATTTGACTTTGTGCTTGGCGAATCGTAGCCGTAGAAGCCACAACTTTAGGGCGTACTTTTTTACCATCAACTTCCCAGGATGCTAACTCATCTACGGCTGTTTCATAGAGTCCCACTAAAGTCCCCAAAGGTCCACTAATTAGGTGTAACTCGTCTTGAATAATTAAATCTGGTGGTCGCAGCTTGTTAAAGGGGATAGTTTTAGCAGCAGCTAAATTAGTAGTTTTACGGTGTGAATCTGTATCTTCTATATTAGAAGAACGAAAACCATGACGCTGACAATAGCCATCCACTTGACCAAATAACATTTGTACTTCACCTTTCCAGGGCATTTGGGCAAATTTATCCACTGTAGCAATTAGTAAACTTGGTAAACGGCGATATATTTCTTCATCAACCACCAGAATGGGTAAACCCTCACCCGGAGATTGTTTTTCAGTAAATAAACACCGTCCTAAATCATCACCACAGTATATTAATGTCCGTCCCCTTCCTTTAGCAACAGATTCAACTTTTATATGTTTACCGGGGTTAATTTTAGTACCACACCAAGGACAATTATTTAATTGATGGGGTGAACCGCTACCGCTTTGCTGATACTGTCCCCGTTCTTGTTTACAAAATTCCTCGCTTTGATTAGTATGATTAGGGGTTGTGCGCTGACCTACCCATAAACCAATTCTAAAAGGTTCTTTACCCCATCTACTTTCATTTGTTTTACGGATAGATTCACAAGCACAAATTAAAGTCGTAGCGCGTTGAAATTGCTGTAAAGTCAACAATCGTAGCGTGTAGCGCATGAGAACAGCAACCCCATACTCTCCAGAACGTCCCGCAATATTACCTTGTAATCTTCGTAAACCCAGAGTATAAGCTGTTAAACCTAAATATGCTTCAGTTTTACCCCCACCAGTAGGAAACCAAAGTAAATCTGCAACTGCATCCTGGGGATGACTTCTATCAGGGTGATGTAAATTGGTAATACTAGGTAAATTGAGTAAAATAAATGCTAACTGAAAGGGAAACCAGCGAGGTTGAGAAAGGGAAATTTGCTGTAAATCTGCGGTTTTATTTTGACGGATTTGTTCTGAATAAATAGAATGAACTCTCTGTAAATACATTGCTTGATTCATAAACCGAAAAGCGTCTGCTGCTTTTTCATCAGTTTGTAACAATGTCAGTCCTTCCCTAATTCTATTTAAAGTCTGTTCACATTTTTGAATAGCAGTTTTCGCTTCATTTTCATAGTCGGTTAATCCGGTTGCGGGGTCAGATATCCGTTGTTTTTGGGTATTAATCCAACTCTGATAAGCTGTAATTAAAGGACTAATTTTATTAGCAAGATCACCAGTTGCAGTTGTAGATAATTCTTGCATATCTAAAACCAATCCTGCTAATTCGGGAATTTCGTCTACTTGTGGAGGAGAGGTTTTAGGAACTTCATAAGCTGGAATTACTGAAATTGATAATTCAACAGCACGTTCTTTAGTTCCTGATGCTGTTTTTGCATGGACACTGACACCATGACCAATGGCAAATTCTACCTGTTTACGGTAAAGCATGGCCATAGTTTTTTCTTCAGTATAAATTACAGGATCTAATTTTCCTAATGATCGGGGTTGATGTCGTTTTAAGAAAATATCATGATGTTGAAAATCGGCGGATTTAACCCTTAGTTCTGGTTGAAATAACCAAGTTTCATCTCGTTTTTCTTTAGTTTCTCTTTGTCCATTGATTAAAAATAAACTGACAATAAAATCACCGTTATTTTGTTTTCTAATTTGTCCTTTAACATGAACTTCAGGATATTGTGGATCAACTATCCAATTATTAATTACTCCCTCAATTAAAGGAATAGTAGGGGAATTAGAGCGAATTTGTTCCCGTTTCCAAACCTTTTTAGGTTTACCATCTGCTTTAGTTAATATTTCGCTATCAGTGCGGTGATACTGTCCCCATCCTCCGGTAATTTGTAATGCTTTAGCTGTACCATTAACACAAAATGTCATTCCTAGAGAGGATGGAAACATAGTTTCTAATGGAGGGACATTAACTTCTGTACTACCATCTTCCACAGTACCTTTACCACTAATAGCTAATTCATCATTATTTCCGGGTAAATAACAATCTACTTCCCGTAAATTATCATCTAAATTATCCGAATTATCTAAATTATCATCTTTGGATATTTGATTAACAACACTGGATTTTTCTATTGTTTCTTCAGTGATGCGACGGTGTTGGGGTGCAAGTAGTCCTACTAAATAGCGATCGCTTACACTCTTTTCATCTAATTCTTCATCTTCACCACCAGCAGGACCGAGTAAATCGTTAATAATTGCTATTTCTAATTCTTCTCGAATTTTATAAGCTGAAGGTATATTTGATGATAAAATAGGTTGTTGTTTTTCGGTTTTGGTATGGGTTTTGATATAATTATTAATATTCGCAGCAATATGATCACTAATTTCTCCATCTATTCCTAACCAATCAGCATCTTCTACTGAATCAATTCCTTCTAAAAGTATTGCTAATTGTGATTCTGGTGCAGAAATTACACTACTCCAATCTAAGGTAATTTGATGTTGATGGAGTTTTTGATTTATCTCTACTAAATTAAGTTCACCGGGGAGAATTGCAGGAAGTTGGATAATCATATATTGGGGAATTGGGTATTTATTAAGATGTTAAAATTAGGGAGTTAGCATATTTTTTAACATAATCAAATTATACATCATATTGGTGAAGTATTAGTAATAGTATAACTTATAACAAAAATTTAAGCTAGATTACAATTATTAAAGTTTATTTAAAAAATGTCAGAATCAGGATTTCCAGGATTTAAGGATATGCAGGATGTGGTTTTTAGTTTGGTTGTGTAGTGGTTTTGATTTTTTTGTCAGAAATGGCTAACGCCACGCTTCGCTATCAGACAATTACCAATTTAAGTTATAATTGAAAATACTATATAAATTCTGTTCAAGCTGTGAGTTTTGACAACGTTTGTAAGCTATTAGCTGAAAAATATCCTCTTGATTTTGCCCGGTGGTTACTACCAGAAGAACCACAAAGCGTCAAAGTTTTAAAAACTGAATTGAGTATTGAACCAATTCGTGCTGATTTTGTCACGTTTCTGAAAAGTGAAAACCAAATTTTACACATCGAATTTCAGACACTATCAACTTCTCGAAAACCCATTCCTTTCCGCGTCCTAGATTATTATATTCGGTTAAAAAGACTATATCCCGAATGTACCATTATCCAAGTCGTGATTTTTCTCCAGGAAACAAAAGATGAAAACGCTTTTATCAATGTTTACCAAGATGTAAATACTACTCACTATTATCAAGTAATTAGAATGTGGGAACAAGACCCTGTTTTATTTCTTAATAATCCCGCACTCTTACCATTAGCACCATTAACCCGCACTAATTCACCTCAAAGTTTATTATCGCAGGTTGCTGAAAGTGTTGCTAAAATTGAGGAAATAGAAATCAAGCGGGACATTGTAGCTTGTACTGAGATTTTAGCAGGTTTACGGTTTGAGAAAAAGCTGATTAGTCAATTACTTAGGGAGGACATTATGCGAGAATCAGTAATTTATCAAGATATTTTCCAAAAAGGTGAAGAAAAGGGTAGGAAGCAAGGTGAAAAACTCGGTAGAGAATTAGGTGAACAACGGACAATTATCCGTTTACTTACTCGCCGATTTGGAGAATTAGATTCATCATTGGTTGATAGAATCAAAACTTTGAATATTGAAAAGTTGGATAATTTAGCAGATGCTTTATTAGACTTTTCTAATATCAATGATTTGGTAAATTGGTTAAATTCAAATCAAGATTAATCATCCCCAACATTGGTCATTTTATCATCATTATAGACAGGGAATAAATTCCCTGTCTAAAAGCTAAAGTCGGTTGAAACCGACTATTTTTTTTTACAACATCCTGTAAATCCTATAATCCTGATTCAGACAATTACCAATTACCAAACACCAAACAAAAAATATCAAAACAACATCCTGAAAATCCTATAATCCTGGACATCCTGATTCAGACAATTAAAATTACCAAACACCAAACAGAAAATTTATCAACAACATCCTGAAAATCCTATAATCCTGGACATCCTGATTCAGACAAATAACAACTCCCAAACACCAAACAGAAAATTTATCAACAACATCCTGAAAATCCTATAATCCTGTACATCCTGATATGGCTAACGCCACGCTACGCTATCAGACAATTTCCCCATTCCCTAAAACATCTCTATCTGTTTCACATCATTATTCACTTCCTCCTGTACCTTCTTCTTCCCCCCACCTTTCGCTTTTTTCTTCCCTTTATCATGCAAACCTTCGGCGACTTCCTCCGCGTATCTTTGATGATTTAATTGCAATAATCTATCTAATATTTCTCTGCGTGCATTTTCGCAAATGGTGAACCGGATACCTTGTTTTGTCTCATGAAAATCATGATCTAATTCTATATCTTCCCAACCATAAGCAGCAGCTACCGCGTTATCCATTTCTATGTGTAATGTGCGTAATTCTTCAATGTCTGGGTTGGTTTCGTCGGGGTTGTGAAAACGGTTGTAGGTTTTGGTTAATCCCTCTTGACGGGTTAACATGATATTTTGGCGGTGAGTGTAATATTTTTCGCCTATTTCTTCTAGGTTTGCTGTTGATGTGGGAAAGGGGAATGTTTCAAAACAATCTGAAGTAATATATTTTAACCTTGTCTCTAATGTTGAGGAATATAAATCTGCCCATATTATATGCAATGTAGAATTAAGTAAGGAAAAATCTTGTACATTTACAAATGTTAAAACTCTTGTTGCATGGGAAAAAACAATATTGCTTGGAATAAAACTAAAATTGTAAAATTTTGTAGTTTCAGGGATAACTAACACTCTTTCCATGTTTGCGATCGCACTATAAAGTTCTAGACCTCTTCTTGCATAAAGCCACCAATATTTTGCATAACCTTTTGCTGAAGAATCTGATTTTAAGCCTAATTTATCTCTTTCAGGTTTTACCTTTTTTTCAACAATCGCTAAACAATCAGGATAATCACTTGCATAAGGTCTACCTTTAGGATTTTTAGGATCATCATGTTCAGCATCTAAAGGCCAATCAAAAAAGTTAATTACCCAACGATTTGGAGACTGGTCAGGATTTGTATTCAAATCTTGTCCATTCAAATAAGGAAATAACACATCTTGATTTTTTGCATCCTTTTCAATTAATGCTTGTGCTTCCTCTGGAGTCAAAACAAAACCCATTCCTAGTACAACTGAACCTTGAAAAGACTTATTTTGATTTGCTGCTAATTGATAAGGATTACCAGATGCTTTACCAGGATTTGTTAAAAATGCCGTAATTCCATCAACAGGTTTTTCATCTAAAATAAAATCACCATTCCAATTACCTTTTCTCAACCAAACATAAGCCACTTCTAAACTTGCAATACCCGGCCAAGTTCTACTAGAAACAGCCCGATAAATGGTACAATTTTCTATTAACTGGTCTAACCCTACTTCCCTTGTATCACCTTGAGAAATGGTATTAGTTGCAATTAACCCAAACCCACCATTTTCATTTAATAAATCTTTAGCTTTGAGGAAAAAGTAAGCACAAAAATCAGCATTACCTTTTTTATCATTCGCTAACCATTTAACAATAAAATCTCGATATTCTGTACCCAAACTACCAGTAATTTTCTTACCACCCATAAACGGCGGATTTCCCACAAGTGAATCAAAACCTTTTTGGGAATGGGGAATTGGGGATGGGGAATTGGAAGATTTAGATTTTGACGACTTTGATTTTTGAGAACCCGCAGAATTAGTAACTAATGATAAAGAACTATCAATAAAAACTTCAGGAAATTCTAACTCCCAATGAAACGGACACAACTTATCAAAATCGGGTAAAGCCTTACCCATACCATCAGGAATATCTGCACCTTCCCGAAACGCATTTAATAAGCGTTCATCAGCTTCCTTGGGAATTACGCACTCCTGCGGTACAGATTTTGACAACGTACCCTCCGGCGCTACCACCACCTTACCAGGATTAGCCTTTTCCGCATTTTCCCAGGCTTCCACCAACCTTTCCGCCAAATAGCGACAAGTCTGCACCAAAAACGCCCCCGAACCCATAGCCATATCGCATATTTTCAACTGTAATAACTCAGCCGCAGATTTAAGTCGCCATTCCTGCTGCGGTTTCCCCTCCGCTACACCCTCATATACCAAAGGTTCTAAAGTGTACTTGACAATTAAGTCTGTTGTAAAACAAAATTCACCCAAGCGCGATGAATCGCCACCTCTGGTTTTACACCATTTTGATTATCTTGCCATTCTTGATAAGCTAACCGTAACATTTTTAAATGTTCTGGATCATGGGCATCCAAACCAGTGGGAAAAGCCTTTAAAAGTACAGGTAAACTCAGAAACGGACCAGAAGCTTCAACTAAAGATAACCATTCAGCGTGATGACGGGCGGTAGACATAATTGGGAAATGGGGAATAATTTGTCAGAATCAGGATATCCAGGATTTAAGGATGTACAGGATGGGATAACAATTGAAAATTAATTATCTGTTAAAAATCCGCGTTTATCGGCGTTTATCCGCGTTCAATCATCTATTATTTGTAGATAGTATTTTGTCAGAATCAGGATATCCAGGATTTAAGGATTTTCAGGATGTTTTTGATAAATTGTCTGTGAATAGTTGACATTATAAAATACTTTCATCTTAATAGTCAACTCATTATAATAGCCAGGGAATAAATTCCCTGTCTAAAAGCTAAAGTCGGTTAAAACCGACTATTTTTATGAGAAATTTTCTTATTTATTGTCTAAACATGGCTAACGCCACGCTATCAGACAAATAACAAATATCAAACACCACCCAGAAAATATCCAAATAACATCCTGTAAATCCTTAAATCCTGGACATCCTGTTCGCGCAGCGTGGCGTTAGCCATTTCAGATAAAAAAATCAAAAACACCCCATGAAAAAACCTAAAATTACATCCTGTAAATCCTCAAATCCTGGACATCCTGATTCTGACAAAATTAATCCCAATTCCCTATTTCGCCAATTTCTGCGGAACTAAATAAATAACCGCTAACGGAAATAGTCTAGGTGTCGGATTTGTAAACCGCGCTTTCACTGCTGCAACCTCCCTTTCAACTTCTGCGGGAATTTGTGCCAATCTCACCTTTAAACTATTAACATTACGCTCAAACTGTTCTTTTTCTGCCGTATTAAACAATTCCAACTGCTTAATCTCCGGTTCATTTAATTCCTGTTCAATACTCCTTTGTAATTCTGTTAAAATAGCAGTAATATCCGCCGCTTCTTTTTCCGCCCGATTGCTTAAATCGCGCTGCAAACTCTTAGCCCTATCTTGCATTCGCACTTGCAAAGATTGCATTAATAAATCTGCATGACTATTCCATAAACTCTCTAAAGTCTTTCTGATCTTTTCCGGTGCTAAATCTGGTAAAACTGCCGATAAAGCTGCTTGAATTTGCATTACACCCATACGGCTAAACTTACCTTCCTTTAATAAACCTCCTGCTGTAATTACCTCTTCATGTAATCGCTGTTGGTCACTTCCTAATATTACCAATCTTCCATAAGCAATTACTGCCGGTGTCTCTAAAACTGAATTAGGAACTAATCGCGCCGTCACGCGATTTAATGATTTTTTCCCCTCTTTTGACCACACTTCCGCCCTTAACAAACGTAAACACATTTGCACCAACCGATGATTCAAATGCGCCAATACTACATCATCTCGACCGTGGGATAATTCAGGGTCAAAAACAATAGGACGAATTACTTTTGTATGGGGATGTGCTAACCCTTCACTACAAGCAGCCCAACTACTTTTCAAAGGTGGTAAATAAAAAGCTTTCCCGGTTACTTCTGCTAAATTAGCCTCAATTAACCCTGGTTGTTCTGCTAATTCCAACCCAATCTTTACCACTGCTTCAATATTATTTGGTGTCAGTCGTAAATGTTGACGAGTTTCATTTAATTGTTCTCGTAATTTTTCAATTTGTTCCCGGACTTGACGCTCAAATTTTAACATCCGGCGGACAGGTTATGATTCCTTTTCTGCTACTGTTGTATCTAAAATAGTCCGTTTTCCCATCATTGCTTCTTCTACTTGGGCAGCAATAACTGGGACAACTTTTCCCAAATCTTCCCGAATATTATTAACCTTTAAAGCTGCCCGCATGAGAAATTCTAAATCCCCTTCTAGTTCTCCCGGTTTAATTCCTTGGGTGCTATTTTGCTGATAATCTTTACCGACAAAGTGATAAATTAATACTTCTGAAGCCTTTTGTCCATGTCTATCTATCCGCCCATTTCTTTGTTCCATGCGGTTAGGATTCCAAGGTATTTCATAATGAATTAACCGCGAACAAAAGTTTTGTAGATCTAAACCTTCACTGGCTGCATCCGTAGCTAATAAAATTCGCACTGGGGAAATATCAGGATGAGCTTGAAATGCCGCTTTTACCTGTTCTCTGTCGTCTGATTTCATCCCCCCATATAAAGTCATTAACCGTTCTTCCTGGACTAACCCTTGTGCCGCTAAGAGGTTATATAACCATTTTTGTGTGGCTCGATATTCTGTGAAAATAATTACTCTTTCATTAGACCATTTTCCATCTGGTTTAATATAAGTATGAATCCAGTTGAGGAGTTCTTTGGCTTTAGCATCAGCTAATCTCGCTGCTGTTTCTGCCCATTGCAACATTTGGGTTAATAAACTTTGTTCTTCAGGATTTAATTCTCTAAATAACCGAGTTGTATGAGTAATTGCGTCATCTGTAGATTCTTCATAAACATCATCATCAGCAAAATCTTCTTCAATTTCTTGTAACTGTCGCCGCAAAATTCCTTCACTGGGTCGAGATAAACTAGATGCTGTGCGACGACGGGCAGTAGTTAATGATTGTTGGTGTTGTTCTAAGGTACTAGCAAAAGCTGCTGGTGAAGAAAATAGGCGTTTTTTTAAGAGTTTTAACACAAATTCAGTGGCATATTTTTCTGTATTATCTGCCACGCCCTTGCAACGTAATTCTGTATATCTTTTTAAGGCAGCGTGGGCTTGACGTTCTGCGGCTGGATAATCTACAGAAATGGCTGCTAATTGGCGTTTAGGAAATAGTGGTGAACCATCCCAATTTTGCATTTCCTGTTTTAACCTGCGTACCATCACCACCTGTAATTGTTTCCTGTCTGGTGTTACCCCCCGTGCAAACCGTTGAGAATCGAGTAATTCTAACAAAGCGGTGAAACTTTCGGGGTAGCCGTTATGGGGTGTGGCAGTCAAAAATAACTTATGTTCAAAGTGGGGGACTAATAGCCGAATAGCAGCCGTTCTCATGGAATCTACGGCATATTTGCCCCCACCAGAGGGGGCAACGTTATGGGCTTCATCAACGATTAATAAATCAAACCTGCGGGGGTAGAGAGATTCCCCTTCACCTGGTAATATTTCTTTGAGGAGACGTAAAGGGCGATCGCGTTTCAAAAAATCTATGGAAGTAATCAACCGGGGAAAATGTTGCCAAGGGTTCACATGAATACCCCGTTTCCTTCGCAGTTCTTTCATTAATGCACTGTCAACAATCCGAAAATCCAAACCAAATTTATCCCGCATCTGTTCTTGCCATTGCACTTGTAGCGAAGATGGACAAACTATGACAATCCGATGGCAACGATGACGGATAATTAATTCTTGGGCTACTAAACCAGCTTCTATGGTTTTACCTAAACCCACATCATCAGCAATTAATAAGTTAACACGGGGCATTTGAATTGCCCGTACTACCGGATCTAATTGATAATCTTCAATATCTATACCACTGCGAAAAGGTGATTGTACAGTGCGAATATCAGCCGTGGAAGCTGCACCCCATCTTACTGCATCGCCAAAGACTATCTAGAAGAATTATTAAAAGATTACGGAGAAGTCAAAGCATCAGAAAAAGTCTCAGGAGAAATTAAAGAAATTGATGTTTTATTCACACCTGCTAAACAACAAAGTTCTAAATTACAAATACTGGGCTTACTAGGAAGACTTGCCGAAAATCCTGCAATAATAGAACCATACCGCAATCCAGCTTCTACCGATGAAATCTGCGACTGTATTCTCAAGTTATTAGAAGTCAAGGCTTCATTGCGACGAGAAGCCAAAGCCAATAAAATCAAACTTCAGGAGTCAGAAATTCCTAAATTGTGGATTTTAACCCCCACTATTTCTGAAACTCGTTTATCTAGCTTTAGAACTATCCAACAAGAAGGTTGGTTATCGGGAGTACACTTTTTAGCAGATCCCTTGCGAACAGCAATTGTGGCAATACACCAACTACCACAAACACCGGAGACTTTATGGTTGAGGCTTTTGGGTAGGGGAAGCGTACAATCACAAGCAATTATCGAGTTGCAGGCGTTACCATTAGATCACCCTTACCAAAAAACCACCCTGGAATTAGTTTACAACTTGCGCGAAAATTTGAGAGTAAATCAAAAACTAGAAACAGATGATAGGGAGTTAATTATGCGACTAGAACCACTTTATCAAAGAAATAGAGAACAAGCTAAAGAAGAAGGAAGACAAGAAGGAAGACAAGAAGGAAGACAAGAAGGAAAGCAAGAAGGGAAGCAAGAAGGAGAAAAAAACTTAATACTGCGTCTACTACATCGTCGGATTGGGGAAATTGATGCGTTATTAATCGAGCGAATTACAGGATTATCAATTGAACAGTTAGAAAATTTAGGAGAGGCATTATTAGACTTTTCTAGTGTTGCTGATTTAGAAGCTTGGTTAACCCAACACTCAATTTAATTCATTTTGATTATTAGGGAGTTAATCATGCAATTAGAACCATTTTTCAAACAACCTATACTTGTCATAATCTAAAAACATTAAATCAGGTAGGTTGGGGAGCCATCTGGACGGGTTTCCCGGCTTGTGGCGAATGGCGTTTGACGTTCTTGTTACCCAACATTTACAGACTTTTGTTGGGTTGCGCTGTCGCTTAACCCAACCTACAAAAACTCTTAACCAAACAGTATTGTAATCATTAATAAGTTCCACTTGCTAAATTGAAAGGGTGTAATGCAATAGAAAAACCTATTTAAAATATCAAATCCTAAAAACATGAACAGATTCAAAACTCTTTGTAAAACCCTAGCTATTAGTACAGGAATATTTTTATTATCTGTGCCTACTACCTACGGGATACCACCAAAACCGTTGTTAACTGCCAAAACAACTTACAATCAAACAGGTTCTTGGGACGCAACTTATTATTTTACAATCAAATTACCAGAATCTCTGGCTAATTGGCAACTGCAACAGGTTGTTTTAACACAAATAGAAGGTGTAGAAAATATTGAATTCAATCAGAAAAACAGTTTTGCTTTTGTAGAAGCAAGTGGACAAAAAGAAACGCTAGGTATTACCCTAACCAAGAGTTCAAGTCAACCACAAACTATCATTGCTACTTTTGATAAACCAGTTTCTGCAAATCAAACAATTACTATCGTTTTCAAACCTTTTTATAATCCCACCAGCGAAGGTATTTATCTATTTCGAGTTCATGTTATTTCCTCTGGTGAAAAGACAAATAATTTAGTTGTGGGAACCGCTCGTTTACAATTTTACAATGATTTTGATAATCATCTATTTTATTACAGGTAAAGTGTTTATAAATTGCTGATTTTTCAGACAAATTCAGCAATATCCATCAATTAGTTAAGAACGCTAGACGACAATTATTCAGCAGCACATTTAATTCTTCTGCAACTTGTAACGGATTTTTACTTAAAATTACAGCTTCATAAGGATTTCTCCCTGTTTTTATAACAGCAGAAATTGCATCTTGATGAGAAAATCCCCGCACAGTAACTAACCACGCTGCTAATATATGTCCAGTCCGGCCAATTCCACCAGCACAATGCACAACTACTTTTTCATTTTGTTGATTTGCTGTGATTAAAAAAGGCAGTATTGTTTGTGTGAGTGTTTCTAAATCAGATAAATGAAAATCTTCAATTGGTGTCCAACAAACTTGTTGATTACCAAATTCTTGCCGATATGTATCTAAAAGATGGGCATAATTAGCTAGTTGTTTTTCACTAAGTAAACAGCAAATTCGCTGAATGTTTTGGGATTTCATAAACTCAATCCAATCATATACCTGATTATCAGTATATCCAGGTTGAGAAGCACCAAAAACTATTGTTTCTTGTTCCCAAGCAGGGGCAAATTTGTACATATTCAACTTATCCAGATCCCCGACTTCTTTGAGAAGTCGGGGATCTATCTCCTTATCTTTTTAATTGCTTTTTCTGCGTAAATAGAAACATCTCGATCAGGATCATCTAGTGCTTGTTGGAGAGCATTTAAAGCCTGAGTATTATCTAAATTACCAAGTGCTATAGCTGCCTCTTTTCTGACATCCGAATATTCGTCTGTTAATCCTTTAATTAAATCAGGTAATAAATTTTGATCTGGCATTTTTTGTAATACTTGAAGCGTGAATTTTCGCACTTGCCAATGTTCATCTTTTAGCGCAATTTTTAAAGCGGGAACTGCTGCTGAATTAGCGTGAATTGCTAAAGATTTAGCTGCATTGCGTCGTACTTGCCAATCAGGATCGGAAGTGAGTAATTGACTTAATAATTCTACAACTTCTTTATCTGCTAAATGTCCTAAAGTTAATGCTACTGCACGACGGACATTATCATCAGGATCATTCATCAAAGATAAAGCTGGTGGACATATTTGCACCTGGTTTAAATAGCGTAGAGTTGTAATAGCAGTTTCTCGTAGTTGTGGATATTTGGAATCAAAGAAAGATAACACCGCAGGTAGAGATTGAACATCATGTATCTTCCGCAATAAGATTAAGATGTTAACTTGAAGATTGATATTTTCTTGATGTAGTGCATCCAATAAAAGCAATAAATGATCTGTGGTGACTAATTCACCTAATGCTGATAATCCTTCGGTGCGAACGTCTTCATCTGGGGAAGCAAGAGTTTTTAATAAAGCAGGTACAGCAACAGGATTAGCAAGTTCCCAAAGTGCAGATACGGCAATTTTTTGGACTGCGGTGCTTTCGTCTTCCAGTGCGATAATTAAAGCGTCAACTGCTGCGTCTTCTCCAAGGTGCTGTAGAGATTTTACCGCAACTAGGCGATCGCCTTCGTTAACTGAACGCAACATTTCCAACCATTGATTTAACGCTGAATCAGTATCTATAAACATTTCTGTACCTCTACCGCAATAAGAAAGGAATTTGTACTGTAATGGCGTTTGTTGGACATTCCTTCTCACAGGGTAGACAGAACCAACATTCATCATATTTCATATAGGCTTTTCCCGTCTCTGGATTTTTTGCTAATACATCCAGAGGACAAACTTCAATACAAGCAACACATTTTTCTAAACATTTAGATTCATCCACAATTACAGGAACATCTACTCTTTGATTAATTAAAGCCATAATTTCGTAACTCCCTAATTTCATTAAAAATTAACCAAAAAATTCCCATTCTTCCCTAAAAGAAACTACCATTTTATTCAATGCTTCCATATCAATTAAAAACGCATCATGTCCGTGAGTTGATTTGAGCAACCCCAATTGAGCATGAGGGATTAAATCTACTAATTCTTGTTGTTCTTCTGGAGGATAAAGAACATCAGAATCAATAGACACAACTAAAGTTGGTTGTTTGATACTTTGCAAAACTGATTGATAATCTTTTCTGTTCCAACTAACATCATGACTATCCATTGCCTGAGTTAATGTAATATAAGTATTAGCATCAAAACGTTCTATTAGTTTTTGACCTTGATATTGTAAATAACTGGCGATCGCAAACTGATTAGATTCATCCTGCTGTCTTCCAAAACGATTTGTAAAACTCTCCCAATAACGATAAGTAATCATTGCCATCATCCGCGCTAATGCTAATCCTTGGACTGGTGGTGCATCAATTGTATAGTTTCCCCCTTGCCAATTTGGATCTATATAAATTGCCTGTCTTTGGGCTTCACTCAAGCCAATAGACCATGCTGAATGTCTTCCAGGTGCAGCCATTGGTGCGATCGCTCTCACCTTTTCTGGATATAATAAAGCCCATTCTAAAACTTGCATTCCACCCAATGAACCGCCAATTACTAACTGTAGAGATTGAATATCTAAATATTCTAATAGTGCAGCTTGGAGGTGAACCATATCCCTAATTGTAATTCTCGGAAAAGATCCACCATAAACCTTTCCTGTATTTGGGTTAATAGAAGTTGCTCCAGTTGTACCGTAACAACTTCCTAAAATGTTGCTGCACACGATAAAATCCTGATTAGGATCAAAGACTTTTCCTGAACCAAACAAATCTCCCCACCAATCATCAGCATCAGCAGAACCAGTTAAAGCATGACAAATTAAGACCCCATTATCGCGGTTTGCGTTTAATTTTCCCCAGATACGATAAGCAACCTGAACACCAACTAATAGTTCACCAGATTCTAATTGAAATGGTACTGACAATTGATACAACTGGGTTTTTGATGAAATGAAGTCTAAATATTTCATAGAGTAGGGAATAGGGAATCTGGAACAGGGAACAGGCAATTTTCCCTCTGCACTCATACTTTCTTTTACTGTCACCTGTCACCTGTCACCTTCTTAAATGCTTGCTCAAAATCCTCCTTAATATCATCAATATGTTCAATTCCCACAGATACCCGCACCAAATCTGATGTGACACCAGCCGAAATTTGTTCACTATCACTTAGCTGTTGATGAGTTGTGGAAGCAGGATGAATGACAAGGGTTTTTGCATCACCAACATTTGCTAAATGACTGGCTAATTTCACATTACTAATAAAGGCTTTACCTGCTTCTAATCCCCCCTTAATACCAAAATTAAGAACGCCACCAAAGCCATGTCGAAGATATTTTTTAGCGCGTTCATGATAGGGATGATTGGGAAGTCCGGGATAATTAACCCATGCTACCTGCTCTTGTTGTTCTAACCATTTAGCCAATTCTAAAGCATTATTGACATGACGTTCTACACGCAGGGAAAGGGTTTCTAATCCTTGCAGTAATAGAAAAGCGTTAAATGGACTTAATGCTGCTCCTAAATCTCGTAATCCTTCCACTCTGGCACGAATAATAAAGGCAATATTACCAAATTGACTCCCTTTCCCAAATACTTCTTGAAAATTCAATCCATGATAACCGGGGGAAGGTTCGGTAAAGAGGGGAAATTTGCCGTTACCCCAATCAAATTTACCAGAATCTACTATTACGCCGCCAATAGATGTACCATGACCACCTATCCATTTAGTAGCAGATTCTACAACAATATCTGCACCATGTTCAATGGGTCGTGCTAGATATCCACCTGCACCGAAGGTATTATCTACAATTAAAGGAATGCCGTTTTCATGGGCAATGTGGGCTAAAGCAGCAAAGTCTGGGATATTGAATTGAGGATTACCAATGGTTTCAACGTACAGGGCTTTGGTGTTTTCATCAATTGCCTGACGGAAATTTTCTGGATCATCTCCTTCCACAAATTTGACATTAATTCCCAATCGTGGAAGAGTAACTTTGAACTGGTTATAAGTTCCCCCATAGAGGAAACTGGTAGCAACAATATTATCTCCTGCTTGAGCGATCGTACTTATTGCCAAAAATTGTGCTGCTTGACCGCTTGCAGTAGCTAAAGCTGCTACGCCCCCTTCTAAAGCCGCAATCCGTTTTTCAAATACATCCGTTGTCGGATTCATAATCCGGGTATAAATGTTACCAAACTCCTGGAGAGCAAATAACCGCGCTCCATGTTCAGCATCATCAAAAACGTAGGAAGTAGTTTGATAAATTGGTACAGCACGGGCATTAGTACCAGGTGCAGGTTCTTGTCCAGCATGGACTTGTAGGGTTTCAAAACGATAATTTTCTGACATAGTTAGTATTTAAATAGGTTGACTATCAAAACATGAAATTCGAACTTACGCAAAACCTTTCAAACTCTTATTTCTCTGTGTCCTCTGCGCCTCTGCGGTTCGTTTATCCGTAATTTGTGCGTAAGTTCTAGAAATCTTGAAACTCACACTCCATACTGTTTAAACCATTTCTGGAGACGTTGCCAACCATCCTGGGCTTCTTTTTCGCGGTAGGAAGGGCGATAATCGGCAAAAAAGGCGTGAGGTGCATCAGGATAAACAATTATCTCCGATTTACTGCTGCTAGATTTAAGTTTTTCTCGTATTTGTTCTACTGTTTCCACAGGAATACCTGTATCTTGACCTCCATAGAGTCCCAGCACGGGGACTTTTAACTCAAAAGCAATATCAATGGGATGTTTGGGTTGTAGCTCGGTAGCATTGCCTACCAATCTCCCGTACCAAGCTACACCTGCTTTTACATTGGGATTATGTGCTGCATATAGCCAGGTAATTCGACCACCCCAGCAAAAACCCGTAATTGCTAATTTATCAGCGTTACCTTTTGCTGATTTTACTGCCCAAGCGACAGTAGCATCTAAATCTGATAAAACTTGAGAGTCGGGAACTTTGGCAACAATTTGGCGAATTTCGTCAATATTGCTTAATTTTGAGACATCATCTTGGCGAATGAATAGTTCTGGTGCGATCGCTAAATAGCCTAATTTAGCAAAGCGTCGCACAACATCCTGTATATGTTCATGTACCCCAAATATTTCTTGAATTACTAAGACAATAGGAAAATTTTCACCCTTTTCTGGTTGCGCTCTATATGCTGGAATTTCCCCATCTTTGACGGGAATTTTCACCACTCCCGCAATTAATCCTTTAGTATCTGTGGTAATCACTTTAGCGGAAACAGGTTGTACTGCTAAAGCAAAACCAGTTGTTAAAGCAGCAGTAGCGATAAATTCACGGCGTGTTATTTCTTGAATCATCTTTAATTACCTTAAAAGAAACCTAACATTATCAATTTTTTTGTTGAGTGGTGCTTTTGCTTAACCCAACCTACTTTTTCTTGACTGAACCGTATTAACTTAATCATTCCATTTATCTAACAGCAACGTTATAAACTTCTTGCTGTAAATCAACCTCCACAACATAAGGCTCAACTGGACGCTTAAATAAGATCATTTCTTCTGCTTCATCTTTTTTCAAATTCACATGACAAAACCACTCTTCATTATTCTTATTTGGATAATCCAACCGATAATGATATAAACCCCAACGACTTTCCCGACGATATAAAGATGCTC
>NZ_JADEWA010000091.1:0-14507 GCF_015207865.1 Dolichospermum sp. LEGE 00246 | reverse complement strand
GTACAAGAACCCCACCCCCAAACCCCTCCCCGCAAGCGAGGAGGAGGCTATAAATATACTCGATATGATTAGGAAATGCTATAAAGCAGGGAGAAATAAGTTAATGACCAATGACTAATGACTAATGACTAATGACCAATGACCAATGACCAATGACTAATGACCAATGACTAATGACTAATTTGAATTAATACTCAATTCCTGCTTGAGCTTTCACCCCTTGATCCTTAAAAGGATGCTTAACTAATGTCATTTCAGTGACTAAATCGGCTTTTTCAATTAATGCCGGTGGTGCGCCTCTTCCCGTGAGAATTACGTGCTTGTCTGCTGGTTTTTGAGCTAAACCTGCTAATATTTCTTCAACCTGTAAATAACCCAGTTTCAGAGCAATATTAATTTCATCGAGGAGAACTAATTTAAAGTCTGGGTTGTTGATAAATTCTAGGGATTTTTCCCAAGCAGCAGCAGCTTTATCAAGATCACGATCACGATCTTGAGTTTCCCATGTAAAGCCTTCTCCCATTGCATGAAATTCCAGTTGGTTTTCCCAATGGCTAAAAGCGCGTTTTTCTGCTGGTTCCCATGCGCCTTTGATAAACTGCACTATAGCTACTTTATATCCATGTCCGAGCGATCGCAACACCATTCCCAAAGCCGCTGTAGTTTTACCTTTACCATGACCAGTATTGACGATAATTAAACCTTTTTCCGGTATGGCTTTAGCTATTCTTTGATCTTGGACTTCTTTCCGTCGCTGCATTTTCTGACGGTATTTTTCATCAGTTTGGGATGATGAAATCACCTCATCAATTAACCGGGAAATTTCTTGATCTGGATTTAATTCTTCTGGAGTGTCGCTTTTCATAAACCCTGTTGATAAATAACTGTTAACACTAAGACAATGAAGTATAATTTTTCTGCTTTGATAAATTTATTAGTCATGATAGACCAGAAATCACATAAATTCTGTTAGCTACGATCTTAATAATTTAAAATTGTCAGAATTTATTTTTTCGGTAATTTTTAAACATAAGCACTAAGAAATATCAATTGGTTAACCATGTCTTGAGCCGGCTTGTCAGCAGCCAGTTTCAATAATCCTCGGAGTTGTTGACCAACTGAGTATTGCTGTTGTGAAGCCAAAATTATGCCAGTATGACTTTTATCCTCAGCCATAAAATCACGATGTAATCTGCAAAAATCACCGATATTGAAACTATAAATTACTCGCTTTTGTTCTGTTGCCCAAATTAATTGTTCTTCATCCGTATAACCCAATCTATTAACATCGGCAACTGTCACAACATCTAAATCAGCATTTCTCAATGCTTGTATCAGTGCAGTTTTGATAGTGTCTTCATCCAAATAGAAGCAAATACGATTCACGAGAGATGTCCTGTTTTATATTCTGCTTCGAGTCGCTGACATTCTTCTTGATACCGAGCAAATTCAATATCTAGTAATTCCTTATTAGCATAATAATAAGCCAACGCAGTGTAAATACCTGCAATTGTTAAATAAGGCTTATCTTCGATAATTTCTTCTGGGGTCATACCAGATTTAATCTCATTGACAATATACTGAACAGTAATGCGAGTGTCAGCAATGCGCGGACGACCACCACAAGTACTTGGTGTGCTAACAATCAAAGTGGAAATGTTTGTGAGGGTTGGCATCGGTTTCTGACTTAATCCTCTGAAATAATTTTATTGTAAACCGAAAAGAGCGATAGCGAAGCACTCCATAGAAATCGCATTTTTCGCCGCAGAGTAACGCTAAGTCGCTCTTTTTAAGCTTTTACTCTGCTTATATTTTATATCTCAATCGAACCAACATTAAAACAAAGTTCTAATTGCTCTCTACTGATTTCTAATTCCCAAACTTTATCTGTAATTTCCCTTTGTAATTCTTCAAGAGATGTCAAGAATGATTCTCGGTGGGATTCAATCTCATAGGACTTACGCACTGTACAAATTTACCATGATATGAATGAAGGAAATTGGGTCGTTTTCGGCTTTGGGAATAACTTATTGAGTAGGGTGCGTCAGATAGAGGGAATCTGTTTTTTTGTCAAAATATCGTGTCTGACGCACCCTACAAGGGATAAAATTTACCTCACATCTCACATATTTGGGGAATCTTGTCAATGCGTAAATCCTATATACTTAATTTCCGAGTAATCTTTAGCGTCACCCATAATAACCTCTATGCTCCAAATATCTTAAGTTTCGCCCATTTTATCACCATTTTCCTTTAAGTACGATTTGATTTTTACAGAGGAAGATAGTAAATTTGTCCTGTCAATTCTCCCTCTAAACAGCACTCTATCAGAAGCAGAATATCTTCTATCACCTGCCCAATTCGTGTATCTGTAATAACTTCAATAACTCCTGGCATTGGCTGACCTTGTGTGATTCGTTTATAGGCATAGTTTGTAATTGTAGCGACATCATGAGTAAGTAAAACTCGGTTTTCTTGGGCTGCCCATGCCAGGATAGTCGGGTCATCTTCACCCAAAAGACCAACATCTTGGACTCTGACAATATCAATATTTGGGTTACGTCGCAACAATCCCCTCACAATAGTATTATCAAAATTCTCATCAGCAAGCAGTTTCAACATACTTCCCGTTCTGCTTTCCTCGCCAGCAATCTATCACGCAACCCTTGGGGGTCAAATTTTGCCTCATTCATCCTGCGAATTTCCTGTGCTTGTTGCTGTCTTTGCTGTAGATACGCTTCCACTTCTTGTTGATGATTGAGGTAAAAGGCAATGGTAGCATAGATATCAGCAAGTTTAAGGGATGGATAACGGTAAGCAATTTCTTCTGCTGTTGTTCCTTGTTTAAAAACAGCAATTACCGTATCTAGTGTTACACGAGTTTTGCCTATCCTAATGACACCATCAGTGGTAAATTCCAATGGTGCGGGTTCGGATGCGATTCCTTCAGAGAGACTCACTAACGCTTGTGCCATAATTAATAACAAGTTAGTTATGTTTAATAATAGCAAATATTGGTTTAGATATACCTTTGAATTTACTTAAATAGAAAATTGGATGACTCCCAAAGTATTCTTTTAAGCATTGTCACTAATTTATATCGCTTCAGAACATTTTAGCAACTTCCGTACATTTGAATACGATAACATTAGATTCAGCATATTTACTATTCAGGATTTCCCAAAAATGTCACAAAAGCCAGGTAAGAAAATTGCACCTATTCCCATGTCTAACAATGTTAGCGTGGTTGACTTGATTGATACCTATTTTACCGCTTACAACTCAGCCCGGTTGCGGGAAGCCTGTCAACTGCTGACTAAGGAAGTATTTCAAGAGGGTGTCACTGTGGGAGTTAGCCTGTCTGGGGCGATGACACCGGCAGGTTTCGGGGTTTCCGCCCTTGCGCCCCTAATTCGCAATGGTTTTATTGACTGGATGATTAGCACTGGCGCGAATCTTTACCATGATATGCACTATGGTTTGGGGTTTGAACTATTTGCTGGTAGTCCTTTTTTAGATGATGTTAAGTTGCGGGAAGAGGGGACAATTAGAATTTATGACATTGTTTTTGGTTATGATGTACTGCTAGAAACCGATGCTTTTATTCGCAAAGTTCTCCAAGCTGAACCTTTCCAAAAACCCATGGGAACGGCTGAATTTCATCATTTACTGGGTAAGTGCGTCTGGGAAATAGAAAAGCAATTGGGTGTGAAAAATTCCTGTTTATTGGCGACAGCTTATGAGTGTGGCGTACCTATTTATACTTCTTCTCCTGGGGATAGTTCCATAGGGATGAATGTCGCCGCTTTGGCTTTAGAAGGTTCAAAGCTGGTAATAGATCCGTCCATTGATGTCAACGAAACCGCAGCGATTGTTTATGGGGCGCGAGAAAATGAGGGGACAAGTGCGGCGGTAATTATTGGTGGTGGTAGTCCTAAAAACTTTTTATTACAAACACAACCGCAACTTCACGAGGTTTTAGGATTGGAAGAACGGGGACATGATTTTTTTGTGCAGTTTACTGATGCCCGTCCTGATACTGGTGGTTTATCCGGTGCGACTCCGGCAGAGGCGGTGAGTTGGGGTAAGATTGACCCAGATGAGTTACCTAGCGCTATTGTTTGTTATACCGACAGTACGATTGCTCTGCCTTTGGTGACGGCTTATGTTCTGAATCAGTGTCCACCACGCCCCCTAAAGCGGCTCTATGATGGACGGGAAGCTTTGTTAAATACTTTGCAAAAGGATTATCTAGCGGTTAAGGACAAGCCTGTTAGTCAGGGTAGTAATGCCAAAGCAGCTACTTATCCTTGCGGTACACCAGTGAAAGGTTAGGGTTTTATTATAAGTAATTGGACAAAAATATTTACAGTCATTGCGAGGGAAGGGAAGCAATCACAACCCTGGCGATTGCTTCATTTCACTTCGTTCCATATAGCTAACGCCACGCTGCGCTAACTCAATGACATTGTGTAATTAATTCTGTCTCACTACTTAATATTGTGGGCGATAGTGTTTGCGGAGCGTGTGCCTTGCACTCAGCGCTCCACAAAAATCGCTAATCAAGCTTAATCGCCCCTACATTTGTTCATCAAATTTTAAAACATCCTCTTATACTCACCTATGACCTATTAATCTTATTTGAATAGTTGAAAACTATTGAGGTTTATTTTGTTGACTACGAGAACGCATATTTTCCCGCATTTGCTTAATTTGCGCTTTCTGTTCAGGAGTTAATACAGCGTCTATTTGTTGTTTTGATGACTCTCTAATTTTTTTAATTTGAGCTTTTTGTTCAGCAGTTAAGCCTAATGAAGCAAAAATATCACCTCTTTTTCCACGTCCTTCTTTGCGTTGTTCTTGTCCTTGTTGACGTTGTGCTTTATGTTCTGCCATTGCAGCTTGTAATTTAGTCTTTTGTGCCGTCGTCAAAACAGCCTCAATTTGAGTGCGGGTATTGCTACGAATTTCTTTCATTTTAGCTTTTTGTTCAACGGTCAAATTCAACTTTTTAAATGAACCTTTTTTTTGCCATTCCTGACCAGGTTGGGGTGAAGATGAATTTTGTTCTGCTTGAACTGCAAAGGGAGTTGCGATTAAAGTCAAAGCCAGAGTACCAGCAATTAGTGATAATGTCTTTAGTTTCATAATTACCTTTTGGTTATGTTTGGTTATGTCGGGTTTCTATGTTCCTATCATAGAGACTAACACCAGTAACCACATGAGGCAAAAGTCACGTCTACACCCATTACTTTAGTCATGACATTAGCATTTAGATATTCTACTCCGATTCTATTTCAATTTAATCGTGATACAAATATTTATAGCGATTCTTAGCTGAGTGAAATACAAGAACCCCACCCCTAAACCCCTCCAATATCAAAAGTTTATCCTTTTCTTCCTCCGCTGTGGGGGGATTCAGGGGGTGCAGCTTATGATGTAAGTAATTGGACAAAAATATTTACAGTCATTGCGAGGGAAGGGAAGCAATCACAACCCTGGCGATTGATTCATTTCACTTCGTTATATATGGCTAACGCCACACTGTGCTAACACAATAACATTGTGCAATTAATTCTGTCTCGCTACTTATCTGTCTCATTCAAGTGCATACTGCTATATGGGAGGATGTTTTAAAAGTGGTATCCCGTAATTTTCATCACATTTTTACCCCCCTTTCCCCTTATGAAGGGGGGAAACAAGAAAATCCAGTTCCCTCCCCTTCACAAGGGGAGGGTTAGGGAGGGGTAAAAAATTTGATACAGCAATCATGACTTTTCAAACACCCTCTGAGTCAGGTTGAGGATTTCAGCCTTGTATACTCAAAACGGATTGATTGTTTGATTCTAAACGTAGGGGTAAAGCATGAGCTAAACACCTACACATCTGGGTTCTTTATCATTTGGCAAAAGTTTAAATCTCACCCGTGTTTAGTATGACTGTATTAATTATTAATCAATTATGAATCGTCCTATTCAGTTTAATAATCATCCTTTTCGATTTCTGTTGTATTTAGAATGGCTATTGTTGGGATTTTCAGCGTTAATGGCATTAATGCCATCTCCCTCACCGCGCTTTTCGGCAATGTATCCAGAATTGACAATTTGTAGTTTAACAATTTTTGGTTTAATGGGTTTAAGATTGCCTACTTTCAATAAAACTAATAAAATCATTTATACAGCATTGGAAGTTATCTTAATTTTAATTACTGGTTTTTTTGGTGGTAGAAGTGCGAGACTTTTTCCCTTTCTCTATTTAATTTTGGTAACTCGTAGTTGTTTGATTTTTCAACTTCCCGGACGATTAACAGTTACTTTATCTTCATTTATTTTATTTCTATTTACTCTGAGACAACGGATACCTCATGGAAGATTTTCACCAATAGCTCAGGAAAGATTTAGATTTTTTAGTTTTAGTTTGGCGGTTCTATTTGGTTTAAGTTTAGTATTTGTGTTACTACTAATGAATACTGTTTTAGCTGAACGGCAAAGTAGAGATAAACTACAAGCTGCCAATGAAAAACTTCGTCAATATGCCTTGAAAATTGAAAGTCAGGCAACTTTGGAAGAACGCAACCGCATTGCTAGAGAAATTCATGATTCTTTAGGACATTCTCTAACGGCTCTAAATCTGCAATTAGAAACTGCTTTAAAGTTATCAAAACATGATACACCTAGAGCAATGACGTTTTTAGCCACTGCAAAAGAACTCGGTTCAAAAGCCTTAAAAGATATCCGGCAATCGGTTTCTACTATGAGATACCATCCTTTACAGGGACAAATATTAGAGGAGGCAATTAAGGTTCTTGCAGCGGATTTTCAGCGTTATAATGGCATTTTACCCAGTTGTCAAATTTCTATTATCTCTCCACTGCCTATGGAAATCAGCACTCCTATTTATCGAATCATTCAAGAATCATTAACGAATATTTCTAAATATGCCCAAGCCACAGAAGTTCAATTAGAATTAATAACAACTTTAGCAGGGTTGAAGTTAATAATTCAGGATAACGGCAAAGGTTTTGAAGTGGGGCAAAATACTACTGGATTTGGTTTACAAAGTATGCGCGATCGCACTTTAGCATTAGGAGGCGAATTTCAGATTAACAGCAGCCATAATCATGGTTGTCAAATAATAGTTGATATCCCTTATTCATATCCAGACATAGCAATGGAATAGCCTATTACCTATTACCCATTACCCATAAAAATGATTACAGTCTTACTTGTAGATGATCAAAGCTTAATTCGTCAAGGTCTAAGAGCCTTATTAGAATTAGAAATAGATATAGAAATTGTGGGAGAAGCAGAAAATGGTCAAACCGCAATTAATCTAGTTGAAAAATTACAACCTAACGTAATTTTAATGGATATCAGAATGCCTATCATGGATGGAGTTGCTGCTACCAAAGAAATTAATCAGCATTTTCCTCACAGCAAAATTCTCATATTAACAACTTTTGATGATGATGAATATGTAAAAGCCGGATTACAAAATGGTGCAATGGGTTATTTACTCAAAGATACACCCTCAGAAGAGTTAGCAGTTGCCATTCGTGCAGTTGACAAAGGATATTCCCAATTAGGACCAGGAATAGTCAAAAAACTAGTTACTCAATTTCCGGCTACTTTGCCCCAAGCTGTATTAGCTGTACCACCGCACCTCACGGAACTTACCCCCAGAGAAAAAGAAGTTTTGCGGTTAATTGCCATTGGCGATAATAATCGAGAAATTGCCAAAAAACTGTATATTTCCGAAGGTACAGTCAAAAATCATGTCACCAATATGTTGAATCGGCTGAATTTACGCGATCGCACACAAGCTGCTATCCTAGCCAATAGTTTTTTGACATACTTAGAACAAGATATTTGAAATAAATAGCACGTAGTTTCTTTGATGTAGTCATTATCAGATTACAACCTTTCCTCAGCACCACATTTATATAGACATACTTGATAATATTGACAAAAATTAATACACAATACTCAAAACTTCCTATAGTTGACACTCTCAACAAAAACTAAAACAGAATACCCAAAATTGACACCGATTAAATCACCTCAAAAGCTGATGTCATATAAGTTACACAGCTTAAGATTACAAACAAAGCAATAATCTTAACTTATATTAATAATAAGAAAAACTAAATTCCGTATTTTTTCGGTATCATCTTAGTTTTGACTGGTGCATAATTTAAATCACAAGAATACTAGAAAAGAGGCATCCATTTACACAGTCCCATTATTGTTTCTTTAAAATAAATGATACTGTACTACTACAAGTAAAAAGAGTTTGTTAAATTCCGTATTTACTTGATTTTCCTACCCACTTTCCCATTTAAAACAACGGAGAATAATCATCATGGCTATCAACGCAGAAAAACTCAGCATGGTTTTACAAAACTTTGTTAGTGCTACTACTGATGTACAGGGAGCAGCACTTGTTACTCCCGATGGACTCCCTTTAGCAGCAAGCTTACCAGGTGGAATGGATGAAGAAAGGGTATCAGCCATGTCCGCATCTATGTTATCCTTAGGCGAAAGAATTGGTATGGAATTAGCCAGAGGAACTATTGACCGAATCTTTGTAGAAGGCAATAAAGGCTTTGGTATCTTAACTGGTTGTGGTCAAGATGCCGTGCTTCTAGTTTTAGCCAGTGAAAGTGCTAAACAAGGATTACTAATGCTAGAAATCAAACGAGTGCTAGCAGAATTAAAGCTGATCCTCATGTAAATCACATCACCTTAGAGGTTAACTTATCCAGAGTTCCCCAATAGATAAATACTGCTGATTCTAGGGAACTTTTTACTTAATTGGATGTGTTTATTTTTGCAGTAAGTAGCTAGATTGGTCGTGTCAGCCTGAGTACGGGATAGTGCCAACCTTGCCAGAATTAAACAAGAAGAAAATAAAAATGTGAGCAACTGTAAACATTTTTGTATCGAAGGGTGATAAAGATGGAAATTATGCGCTTGGTTGTCACAGGAACTGTAGGGGCTGGTAAATCTACCTTTATTCGTTCCGTTAGTGAAATTGAAGTTGTAGATACAGATACCCGTGCAACTGATGAAACAGCATTGCTGAAGAAAAGAACCACTGTAGCCTTTGACTTCGGCAGATTGCAATTTGGTCCAGATATGGCATTGCACCTTTACGGAACACCTGGTCAAACTCGCTTTGACTTTATGTGGGATATTTTGATTAATAAAGCACACGCTTATATTGTACTCATCGCAGCCCATAGACCAAGAGAATTTCGTCAAGCACGGAATATTATCAACTTCATGCAAGCGAGAGTTAGTGTACCGATGATCATCGGTATTAGCCATACAGATTGTCCCGGAGCTTGGGCAGAGGAAGATATATACTTAGCAATTGGTTATGTAGATGAGCAGAATCGGCCTCCTTTAGTTAAGGTGAATCCTAACGAAAGAGACTCAGTAGCAGAAGCAGTAATTCACTTAGTACAACACTTAATGGAAAGTTGTGCAGTTGAGAGTTAAGAGCTTTTTTGAAAGTACAAATTGGGATTTTGAATTCTGGGTTTTAATAAATCTCTTCTTCATCAAGGGGGCTGATTATGTCTATTAATGGTAACTTTGCAGATTTTTCTTTGCCAGAACTGCTGCAATTTTTAGATCAAGGCAAAAAGACAGGTATACTTCATATTGAATTGTCATCTGACAAAAATCAAACTAACGCCAAGCAACTTTATTATATTTGGCTGCATCAAGGACGAGTTGTAGCTGCATCTGATCGTTTAGATCAACAAGGTTTAACATTGTTAATTGCTCAACGAGGATGGGTAAGTGAGCGGGTAATTTCTAGGGTGACTCACATTTCTTCCTGTTTTATTAATTCACCTTTGGGACTGTGCCTAAAATCCCAAGGTTTAGTCCAACCAGAACAACTGAAACTATTGTTTAACTCTCAGGTTCTCCGTCCAGTCTGTGCCTTATTTCAAATTAAAGATGGTCAGTTCAAATTTGAACCAATTACAGCTTTACCATTGGGAGAAATGACAGGTTTGAGTATGTCCGCAACCGAAGTTATATTAATCGGATTGCGAGCATTACGAGACTGGAATGCCTTAGCTGAAAAACTACCAGATCCCACATCTGGCTTATCAGGTCTAAGTTCAAAACAGCCCAAATTACAGCTAAATGCTCAAGAATGGCAAGTATGGGAATTTGCCAATGGTGAAGTTGCCCTAGCCAAAATCGCCGATCAACTTAATCTCGCCGTAGATACAGTATTGCAAATAGCTTTCCGTCTCATTGTGATTGGTTTAGCAGAAGAACATTTTATGATTGCCGCTACTTCTGTCTCCATGACCGAGGAAGTTTCTACTTACGAAATACCCATAGTTGCACCAATTCCAGAACCTACTCAAAAGCCAGCAGTTAGTCAATCATTTCTCAAAAATTTAGTCGGTTTTCTGCGGAGTAAAACTGCTTAATTAATCCTGTTACTGCTACTAGTACAGGTTGGCGTAAATAGCATGACCATTAAAAGCTCTGAAGATTTGATAGCCTACAAGGATTGAAAATGGTTCATTCACTTACGCCGCAGTGTAAGTAGTGAGACAGAATTAATTACACAATGTCATTGCGTTAGCGCAGCGTGGCGTTAGCCATAGGGAACGAAGTGAAATGAAGCAATCGCCAGGGTTGTGATTGCTTCCCTTCCCTCGCAATGACTGTAAATATTTTTGTCCAATTACTTGCTAGCTTAATTTTGAGAAATTTCTATACTCTATCTTTTACAGAGTAAAAACAGACATTAATTAAATCCAGATACGACTATCAATGAACAGAATCCTTTAACTGAGAATTTGAATTATGTCATTACGCAAAGAACTAGGCGATTTTAATAGTATTGTCTGTTTTAAATCTGCTATTACAGGTATGGAAGAAGCTCTTGGGGAAAAAGCTACAGCTATTGCCCTAACTACAGCCGGTCGTACTAGGGGTAAAAAGTTAGCTGAAGATTTAGGTTTAGCAGGATCTACACTTTCATTAGATGATGCAGCAGATAAATTAAAACAAGCTTTAGGTAAAGAAGGTACTTGTTTATGTATCGTTGAAAAAATTGTGGCTGACGGTGAAGTTATTAGAGTCTATACAACTGAAACCTTGTGTTCTGCTGGTGAAGTAGCAGGTTCAACCCGTAAATGCACTTTTACTATGGGTGCAGTTTGGGGTGCTGTTGAACAACTAATTGGTAAACGGTTGAGAGGAACACATACTGACTCAGTTCTCAGAGGTGGTACTCATGATGTGTTTGAATTCACTCCTTTGTAGGAATACCAAATTTTGAGAAATACTGATACTCTATCTTTTACAGAGTATCAACAAAAGTTAATTAAATCCACACCTAACTATTTTTAAGGATTCATTATGGCTATTGAACCTCGCGCTTTTTTGACCACCATGGAAACCCGGATTGGTCTAACGGCTGAAGATAAAAAGGTAATGCAAGCAAATACCGATTGGGGAACAGCAGTTGCTGAAGAAATGGCAAATCATTTCTATGAATTCCTGGGACGTGATGCAGAAATGAGTGGTATTTTAAATGCCACTGAGGGACGGGTTCATCGTTTACACGCCACCTTTATTGATTGGTTTAATCAAATGTTTACAGGGATGGATAATTGGGGCGATGAATATGCAAAATGTCGTTGGCATATTGGCTTGGTTCATGTGAAAATTGGTATTGCTCCTCAGCACGTAGTTCCAGCAATGGCAGTTGTGGTTGATAAAGTCGGCAAAAAACTCAAAGTTGATGGTAAATCAGATGAATTAAAAGATGCCTTGGCTAAAGTTTGTATGATTGATTTAGCTTTTATTGAACAAGCTTATGTAGAAGTTTCTTCCGCTGCGGTACTTAAAGAAACTGGTTGGTCAGCAGCCCTATTCAGACGTTTGATTGCTACTGGTGCATCTGATATGTAATAGGTAATGGGGAATGGGGAATAGGTAATAGGTAATGGGTAATGGGTAATGGGTAATGGGGAATAGGGTTTAGCAGTGTTTATTGGTGTCAACTTAGAGGGTGTTTTAAAAGTTATGGTTGATGTATCAAATATTTTTTACCCCACCCTAACCCTGCCCTTAGTAAGGGGAGGGAACTGGATTTTTATTGTTACCCCCCTTTATAAGGGGAAAGGGGGGTAACAATGTGATGAAAATTACGGGATACGACTTTTCAAACATCCTCTTAGGACTGGCGCATAGAATATGGCTTCCCCACGCCAAGATCAACCGCTGCTACACAAAAGTTCTTCTAGCGTCCCGCAGGGATAGTTAGTCTACGCGGACTAACGAAAAATCAAGGAATTTAAACCCACGCAGGTGGGTTTTGCCTGTGTAGACGCGGTTTCTAACCGCCCGGTTAACTTAATCAGTGACTCCTGCTATATAATGGATGTCAGTTATAATCGTTGACTGCTCATGCAAATTCCTCGTTTACATCCAGACACTATCGAAGAAGTAAAACTCAGGGCTGATATTGTTGATGTAGTCTCGGAGTATGTAGTCTTGCGGAAACGGGGTAAAGATTTTGTGGGGTTATGCCCTTTTCATGATGAGAAAAGTCCTAGTTTTACAGTTAGTCCCAATAAGCAAATGTATTATTGCTTTGGCTGTCAAGCTGCGGGTAATGCAATTAAATTTGTCATGGATTTGGGAAAACGCCAATTTGCAGATGTGGTACTAGATTTAGCAAAGCGTTATCAAGTCCCGGTTAAAACTTTAGAACCTGAACAAAGACAAGAATTACAACGGCAGATATCTTTACGTGATCAATTATATACTGTTCTCGCTTCCGCTGCTCAATTTTATCAACACACTTTAAGACAATCTCAAGGACAAAAAGCATTAGAGTATTTAGAAAAAACTCGTCAATTTAAACAAGGAACAATTCAACAATTTGGTTTAGGTTATGCTCCTGCGGGTTGGGAAACTCTTTACCGTTATTTGGTGGAAAGTAAACATTATCCGGTGCAATTGGTAGAACAAGCGGGATTAATTAAACCCCGGAAAGAAGGGGGCGGATATTATGATGTATTCCGCGATCGCCTAATGATTCCCATTCGTGATATTCAAGGCAGAGTTATTGCTTTTGGTGGCAGAACTTTAACAGATGAACAACCGAAATATCTCAATTCTCCAGAAACAGAATTATTTAGTAAGGGGAAAACCCTATTTGCTTTAGATGAAGCGAAAGACGGTATTTCTAAAGTAGATCAAGCTGTGGTTGTCGAGGGGTATTTTGATGCGATCGCTCTCCATGCAGCCGGAATTAATAACGCCGTTGCTTCCCTCGGTACAGCCTTAAGTTTAGAACAAGTGCGGCTCTTATTACGTTACACAGAATCCAAACAATTAGTCCTGAATTTCGATGCTGATAAAGCCGGAACAACCGCCACAGAAAGGGCAATTGGTGAAATTGCTAATTTGGCTTATACAGGGGAAGTCCAATTAAAAATTCTCAATTTACCTAATGGTAAAGATGCTGACGAATATCTACATAGTCATACCCCAGCAGATTATCAACAACTATTAACAAATGCGCCACTTTGGCTAGATTGGCAAATTCAAAATATTATTAAAAATCGAGATTTAAAACAAGCCACCGACTTTCAACAAGTCACCCAACAAATAGTTAAACTATTGCAGAATATAGTTAATAGTGATACACTTAATTATTATGTTTCCTACTGTGCAGAAATCCTGAGTTTAGGAGATACTAGACTGATTCCTTTAAGAGTTGAAAATCTCTTAACTCAAATTAAACCCGGTAGTATAAAACCCTCAATTCCGCGCACAAGCAGACCACCTACTAAAACCCCAAAGCTATCTTTAGTAACAACTGAACGGAGTTTACTAGAACGAGCCGAGGCATTATTGTTAATTATTTATCTTCATTCTTCCCAGCAGCGGCAAATAATTATTGAAGATTTAGAAACCCGCAATTTAGAATTTAGTCTTTCTCATCATCGTTTTTTGTGGCAACAAATGGCAGAATTCATAGTTGATGAAGTTGATTTAATTTCTAGTGTGCAAAATAGATATTTAGAATTAGGGGAAGAATTAGACATAGTTTCCCATATATTTCATCTCAATGAAAAAAATAAAACAGAAATATTGCGAACTCCTCACGTTATCCAAGCAGCACTAGCTTGTATGGAAAGAGTATTCAGAGAAAAACGCTATCGTTATTTTATGGAACAATGGGAAAAAATAGACCCTCAAACCGAACCAGAAAAAGATAAATATTATGCTGAAGCCATATATATAGAAAAAATCCATTTACACGACTTGGAGAAACAGCGACAATTTTCTATTACCGATTTAATTTAAGAACTTGCGTAGGTTGGGTTGACGCAAGGAAACCCAACATTTAAATAATTGTCTGAATCAGGATACTCAGGATTTCAGGATTTACAGGATTTTTGTTTTCATAATGATTTAGCGGATTTTATCATTTAAATAATTGTCAGAATC
>NZ_JADEWA010000661.1:0-2035 GCF_015207865.1 Dolichospermum sp. LEGE 00246 | reverse complement strand
AAGGGACTTCCAAGAAATAAATTATCCTGATTAACGAACCACAGAGGCGCAGAGGACACAGAGGAATAAGGGTTTGAGAGATTTTTGCGTTAGGTGGTTGAGTATTTTTTTATTTGGAAGTCCCTAAAGACACGGGGATTCTTGGTTCAACGAGACTACATAAGTGCTTGCCCCAAATATCGGGGTAGGCACGGGGCGCTACCCCTACAAATCAAGACTTTTTTCGATTTGGACAAGGTATTGTTTATATAATCAATTTTGCCTACTTGTTTAGAACCCGTTAGGTTCGCGCTGGGCGTTCTATATTAAAGATATTCAGAAGATTAAAAAGTTATTTGATTGCCCATGATTTGGCCATTTAAGCCCAACTTTCGGAAACAAATTGCGCGGATTGAAGTCAGCGGTGCGATCGCTGGTGCAACTCGTAAGCACGTCCTAGAAGCATTGAAAACCGTAGAGGAAAGTAAGTTTCCCGCTTTACTGCTACGCATTGATAGTCCTGGGGGTACAGTGGGTGATTCTCAAGAAATCTACAGCGCACTAAAGAGATTAGCCAAAAAAATCAAGATTGTTGCTAGTTTTGGGAATATTTCCGCTTCTGGAGGCGTTTATATTGGTATGGGTGCAGAACATATCATGGCGAATCCAGGCACGATTACGGGCAGTATTGGGGTAATTCTGCGGGGGAATAATTTAGAGGTGCTATTGGGAAAAATTGGTGTTTCCTTTAAGGTCATTAAGTCAGGACCGTACAAAGATATATTAGCTTTTGATCGGGAATTAACAGAACCGGAACAAACTATTCTGCAAGACTTGATTGATTGCAGCTATCAACAATTTGTGGAAACGGTAGCAAAGGCTCGTTCATTAACCGTAGAGAAGGTCAGAAGTTTCGCTGACGGCCGAATTTTTACCGGACAGCAAGCCTTAGAGTTGGGTGTTATAGACCGCTTAGGAACAGAAGAGGATGCACGACGATGGACAGCGGAATTAGTAGGACTTGATCCTGAGAAAACTCTTTGCTATACGCTAGAAGAACAGAAACCATTTTTGAGTCGTGTTCTACCCGGAAGTCGTCAAGCTAAATCGGTTATTGGTGGGGGGATTGATTGGCTAGAATTTGAAGTGTCTACCAGTGGTTTACCCATGTGGTTATATCGTCCATAGAAAGTAGGGAACAGGGAACAGGGAACAGGGAACAGGGAAGAATTATTACAACTGACAACTAACAAAAGGAGGATTTTGGTAGTGAAATGGCAAATGCGAGCAATTCGGGGTGCAACAACTGTTGCGGAAAATAGTGTTGAAGCAATTCGAGATTCAGTGACAGAATTATTAGATGAATTGGAGCAAAGAAATAAACTCCAACCGGACGATATGATTAGTGTGACTTTTTCAGTGACAAAGGATTTGGATGCTATTTTTCCAGCAGCGATCGCCCGCAGTCGTCCTTTGTGGGATAGTGTAGCTATGTTAGATGTCCAACAAATGCACGTTGAAGGAAGTTTACCGCGCTGTATTCGCTTTCTCATTCACGCTAATTTACCAACTTCTACGCCAATTCACCACGTTTATTTACGTCACGCTGCTAAATTGCGTCCCGATTGGAGTTTACCCCAAACGTTACAAACTTCACAGCAGGTAGTGGAGACGAAAGTTTAAAATTAGCTGGTCAATAACATAAGTAAAAGTTAGCGCTAAATGAGCTATTACAGTGGTGATGCGGCTGCTCAACCTGCTACTATTGGTGGGAGTATTTTCACTCATCAGGGTACTGGTGTATGTGTAAAGTTAGATGCTTTTTTGGATATTCTTGCCAAAGGTGAAGAGCCGCTTGTCATTGTCACCAGTGAAGGTTATTTTACGAAAATATATAAGTATGTAACTGCGTATAAGGGTTTTGTGTTTTTCACAGAATCCTTGGATAAATTGGATTTTGGTAGCAATATTGAGGTGATTTACGCTCAGAGTTTAGGAACGAATATTTGATTGTCTAAACTATGATTTGCTTGATTAATTAATGTCTAAACTATGA
>NZ_JADEWA010000090.1:0-14513 GCF_015207865.1 Dolichospermum sp. LEGE 00246 | reverse complement strand
CCTCCCCTACCCCCCCTGCCTCTCTTCTCCCCCTGCTTGCCTTCACCCGTCATTTTCGGGTTGACAGACGACTAGCCTCCTGCGGCAAAAGTCACCATAATAATTACGGAAAGTAATAGTCCGGGGGAAAGTAGAGTTACTAGCACTAACAGATCATGAGCAGTCATAATTATTCCTCTTTGCAGATTTTTGACTTTAATCATCACTGCTATGCTAGTGCAAACAAGGCTAATACAGGATTGTTAAAGAGATTTTTAAGCTTTCTCTTTGATCTCTACTCTGGTACGACTAATCCCTGGAGTGGTTGTGATGCTTGTTTTTCCGTTAGTCCCTGACTTTGGACTAAAACGCCAAAGTTGCCTAATCCTGATGGGTTAATGAGTTGGTGTAATCCTTCCCGGCGTTGAAGCAACTGTGATATTGGTTGCTGTTGAGAAGATAGTGCAGCTATTCTTTCACCTATTCCCAAGGACATTAAAAATAAACCTTGCTGCGTCCAACCAACTTGTTTGAGTCCGCACCGTTCACCCCAAGATGATAAGGCTGTAAAGTCAACATGGGCGGTGATATCTTGTTGCCCAATATTGATATAAGGATTATCATGATGACGATGCTGGTAGTAGCACTGGAGAGTTCCCTGCGATCGCCTGGGGTTATAATAACGATGAGCAAGGTAGCCATAATCAATTGTTAGCACATACCCCCGTTCCAAGCAGTCTGCCACTATACCCAACCAGTTCAAAGCTGCTAAATTAATTTCACTACGATAGCCATTTTCATAAGTATTTTGGCTTAAATCAATGCCTACTAACTTAAAATATTCTCCTAATTGTGGTGTTGATGGTTCTCCTATTACTTCAATAAATAGAGGATTACGGATGATCTGGATTTCACTGATTTCAGGGTTTAATTCGGCAAGGGTGACGTAAATTTCCCGCAATTCTCCTGCTGCTAAAATAAATTGGTGGACTGGAAAAGCATCTACTAATTCATTGGAAAAGAAGCAGCCGTTAATAGATTTGGAGGGAATTTCTTCCAAGTTACACCAATCAACAGCAAAATCTTGTAACCGTTGTTGTTGTTCTTGTTTTAAACTTTGTGATTTTTCAACAATAATATATTTGACTGCGCCAAAAAAATCTGGGTATTCTTGCTGTATATAATTGAGTATATGGGATGCTAATATACCTTGTCCTGCTCCCATTTCTACCAAATCAAAATGTATAGGTTGATCTAAAATCTCCCACATTTGGTAAAATTGCTTTGCTAGTAATTCCCCAAAGTCAGCGCCTAAACTGGCAGATGTGAAAAAATCACTACCGCGAAAGCCAATTTTGATGGCATCACTGGAATAATAGCCATGTTCTGGATGATATAACACCATATCCATGTATTGGGCAAAGGTAATTCTTTTTTGAGGACTGGTGATGATACGATGGGCTATGGCTTGACACAGTGGGGAATGGGAATCCATAAAATTTCTAGGAAAGAGAGAACAGCAAAAAATTTGTGTAATTAACTCTATATGAAAATACTTGCATCTAACAAATTAAACTCAGTTAATATCCTGTAAATCCTTAAATTCTGGATATCCTGATATGGCTTGCGCCACGCTTCGCTATCAGACAAAGAATACGTTAAAGATTTATTCATTTAGCCAACTAAAAAGTTCACCCACCGTAAGATTAAATGATTCTGCGAAAGCTGGAACAGGTAAACTATCTGTTTCTAATTCAAATAATAGAATCCGTTGATCATTAAAATAGACAAAAACTAATTTTTCTGCGGGGTCAATTAACCAACCCATTTGAGTATTATGACGAAGACAATGGAGAATATTCCGAACTACTTTAGTTTGATTTTGTTCAGGAGAAAGTATTTCAATTGTCCAGTCAGGAGGGATAGCAAAGGTGTTAGCAACTTCACCATTTTCATCGCGGGGAATGCGTTCCCAAGTGAAGACGGCAATATCAGGTACAATGGATCTGCCGCCAAAGGTACAGCGTAATTCAGAGTATGCACGGGCTATGCGCTGGGGTTTGAGCGCTAGGTTAATATTAGAACCGAGGTCAAGCTGAACTGTGCTATGTTTTCCTTGAGGCATGGGTTTTTGAATGATTTCACCGTTAATAAATTCCCTTGCCGGTTTGGTTTCTGGCAATTTGAGAAATTCGTCAAGGGTTAGAGTTTTGATAGGGGTTTGAACCATTACCGTTTCGGGTTTGTGGATGATTAATATTGTATCGTTTTTGAATGGTCTAATAGCGTAGCGATTATAAACAATCTAAGAATTACCATCCTGTACATCCTTTAATCCTGGTTATCCTGATTCTGACTTAATAATTTTTTGTAATCTTTAAATGTTAGTCCACACACTCCCTTATGCCTTGCGGCACGCTTGCGCGAACAGGTGAGTGTGGGCAACGAGCGCGACTCTTCTATGAAGACATTAACTGAGCTTTAGGACCATGTGTCCCACGGTTCTTTGGTTAAGCCGAACAATTAGCTTTTATTTTGATAGGCTGCTTTTGGTGCATTTAATTGAGTTACACCTAAGTAGGTTGGCGTTGAAAATTGTCGTTATGGCAAGGCAAGAGGCAAGAGTGAAGAGGGTTTGGGCGATTTTACGTTTCTTTACACAGTTTGGTTTTATTGTGTTCACCTACTTACTCTTAGAAATTAGATCAAATATTTGAAAAAAAATCAAGAAAGTGTTCATTCCGCACTTCGTGCCGCTGCGCTAACATCGCCCAACAACACTGATTAAGCTGCGCTTAATTTTGTTCCTTGGGCAATTCCTCACTTCCGCGTATTGTATTCATCTTATCACCTCCCTATCGGGTAGGTGAGAGGCTTCTACTGTTTAAGCTAAACTAGGGCTTTTTCCAAAATCAATTTAGAACGCTTCATTTTTTCAGGAATAGCCACAGGATAATCACCAGTAAAACAAGCCGAACAAAAACTATTAGTATCTTCTCTGGTTGTTTCTAGCATTCCTTCCCAACTCAAATAAGCTAAACTGTCAACTTGCAATTGCTTGGCTATTTCTTCCACTGACTTCGTAGCAGCAATTAATTGATCTTGGGTATCAGTATCAATACCATAGAAACAAGGATGAGTTACAGGAGGAGAAGAAATTCTCATGTGGACTTCGGCTACACCAGCATCACGCAAGGCTTGAACGAGTTTGCGGCTAGTAGTTCCCCGGACAATGGAATCATCAATAATTACAACTCGCTTACCGAACAAGACATCTTTAAGGGGATTAAGTTTCATTTTAATCCCTGATTCTCGCATGGCTTGGGTAGGTTGAATAAAGGTGCGACCAACGTAGCGATTTTTAATCAATCCTTCACCGTAAGCTATACCAGAAGCTTGGGAAAAGCCAATGGCGGCAGGGATACCAGAATCAGGGACACCGAAGACCAAATCAGCTTCTACGGGGGCTTCTGCCGCCATTTTCCGTCCTAACCGCATTCGATAACTGTATAGGGTTTCATTGTGCATGAGGCTATCAGGACGGGCAAAGTAGATCATTTCAAAGATACAAAGTTTGCGTTCTGATTGTTGATGCCATTGAAATGATTCTAAACCGTCTTCAGTAATCCAAACTAACTCACCTGGTTGGACATCACGCAGATATTCTGCACCGATAATATCTAAACCGCAAGTTTCGGAAGCGAGAACGTAACGGACAGGATCACTATCTAATGTGCCAATTACCAAGGGACGAATCCCGTTAGGATCTCGGACTCCCATCACACCTACAGGTGTAGCAATAGTCAGGCTGAATGCTCCCTCGCACCGATGAAAGGCACTGATAGCTCCTGTTAACCAATCTGCACCAGCGTTGACTTCTTGAGCGATCGCATAAGCAATCATTTCTGAGTCGGTTGTCGTTATTAAGTTAAACTTATCTTTGAGTAACTCTTCTCTCAATTTTACGGTATTGACTAAATTACCATTATGTGCAAGTGCCAATAAACCCAACCGAGTTTCTACTACAGCAGGTTGGGCGTTAACTTTGCGACTAGAACCGGTAGTGGAATAGCGATTATGACCAACTGCCAGATTTCCGGGTAATTGATCTAAGATGGTTTCATTAAAGACTTGAGACACCAAGCCCATATCTTTGTGCTGGTGGACGTGAGAACCATCAAAGGTAGCAATCCCAGCAGATTCTTGACCCCGATGCTGAAGAGCGTACAATCCAAAGTATGTCAATTTAGCAACGTCTTGTTCTGGGGCATAAATACCAAAAACACCACAAGCTTCTTCTGGCTTGTCAGGGCGATCCTCATGACTGTTGATTGGGTTGTTGGTAATTTGGGGGTATTCATCCGAATTAATGGGAATCATGCTGGTATTGCTCCTGGTGGGGATGTTGTTCAAAAGTCAAAAGTCAAAAGTCAAGAGTCAAGAGTCAAAAGTCAAAAGCAAAGAAATCCTACCTGTCACCTTGCTTTAGGGATAGTTGAAAACTTCTTAACAAATCTTTAACCATCCATTAAAACAGTACCGTAAATTGGTCAAGGATAGAGGATGAATTGTAAATTTTTATGTTTAAACCTTGATCTTTACTGTTGCTTAGGTATTGGTGTAGATGGCGAGACGTTTGGAAATTGACAAAGAATAGCGATCGCTCATATCTTCGAGACTAACCTGGAGTAACTTCTGGTGATCTGTGGTTAAAATCTCTAAATTGCCGGAATTAGATACTGTTCCTAGCTTTTGCCAATTCTCTGGGAGATTTTTCTGTAAATAGGATTCCCATGCTTCTTGGTTTTCTTGACTCACAGAAACTAAAATCCTCGCCCCACCTTCACCAAATAGCACTTCATCAAAACGGGAATCGTGATTTGTAGAAATTGGGAAATTAATTTCCGCCCCCAAATTTCCCGACAGACAAGATTCCGCGATCGCTACAGCCAAACCACCTTCAGCCGAATCATGGGCAGAATTTACCCAACCAGCGCGAATACCATGACGACAAGCCTTTTGCACCAGCCGTTCTAAATCAAAATCAATTCTAGGCGGCTTACCAGCGATCGTATGATGAATAGTTGCCAAATATTCAGAAGCACCCAATTCCATTTTAGATTTTGGATTTTGGATTTTGGATTGAATGGGTAAACCCAGAAGATAAATTATATCACCTGCATTTTGCCAACCTTGTCCGCAAATTTTCGTTAAATCAGGAATCAAACCCACCATACCCACAACCGGAGTCGGGTAAATTGGTTGGGGATTACCTTCCGCATCGAAAGTTTCATTGTAGAGAGAAACATTCCCCCCAGTTACCGGCGTTCCCAACTCCCGACAACCTTCACTCAAACCCCGACAAGCGGATGCTAATTGCCAATAACCAATGGGTTTTTCTGGACTACCAAAATTGAGGTTATCCGTCACAGCAATGGGTTCAGCACCCACACAGCTAAGATTCCGGGCAGCTTCCGCCACTACTGCCTTAGCCCCTTCATAAGGATCAAGATAGACATAACGAGAATTACAATCTACCGTAGCCGCAACACCGGATTTTAGATTTTTGGCCAAAGAAAGATATGAACTGGATTTTGGATTTTGGGGTGTTTCTAAGGGACGGATACGAATCACAGCAGCATCAGCGCCACCGGGTAACAATACGGTATTATTCTGAACTTGATGGTCATATTGGCGATAAACCCAGCTTTTAGAAGCAATAGAGGGAGTATCTAGCAAAGTCAATAAAATCTGATTCCAAGTTTGCAGACTTCCCGCAATTTCAATTCCCGCAGCATTGCAAACAGGTAAATCATCACTTGTCCATTGCCATGCTTTTCGAGCATATTCTGGGGGTTCTGTCAATAATTCTCTTTCATACAAAGGCGTATTTTCCGCCAAAGCATCAGCCGGAATTTCCGCCGCAATTTTCCCCTCAAACCAAATTCTGACAATGGGTTCTTCTATTACTGTCCCCGCAACCACCGCTTGTAGTCCCCAACGGTGGAAAATATCAATTAATTCCTGTTCTCGTCCTTTTTCGGCAACAAACAACATTCGTTCTTGAGATTCCGAAAGCAGGTATTCATAAGGAATCATTCCCGATTCCCGCACCGGAATTTTATCTAAATCAAAGTCAATCCCCACACCACCTTTAGCAGCCATTTCCGAAGTTGAACAGGTGATACCCGCAGCGCCCATATCCTGTGCTGCCACTACAGCCCCAGTTTTAAATGCCTCTAAACAAGCTTCAATTAAGGACTTTTCGACAAATGGATCTCCCACTTGCACAGCGGGACGGTTATCCATTGATTCATCAGTTAATTCCGCACTGGCAAAACTTGCGCCGCCCATACCATCCCGTCCGGTGGTTGAACCTACATACAGCACAGGATTTCCGAAGCCAGAAGCCCCTGATTTGACAATTTCCGCCGTTTCCATCAATCCCAGTGCCATGACGTTGACCAGGGGATTGACCGAGTAGGCGGGGTCAAAATAGACTTCACCACCAACGGTGGGAACCCCGACGCAGTTATGAGTAACAATCCCAGATGAAGTTACAAAAAGATGGGTGTGATCTACTTCCACATCGTAAACATCACATTCATCAACGGCTTGACATTCGATACTTTTAATTTTGACAAAAGCCACATTTGCCGCGGACTGAGTAAAGCGGGGAAATGAATATTTACTGCCGTTGTAACGATTCAGGGCAACTGCTAATTCTGCATTGCGCTGTTGACTAAAGACAGTTGCTAATTCTTTTAATCCCGCAAAATTACTAACTTCCAATTGCCATAATAGTTTGCGAATGTGCTTACGTCCCTCTATTTCTTCTTCCCCCGCTGGTCTTTGATAAATATAGGGCATGACTCCTTGACTTTGCAGCAGGATAACTGTTTGTTCAAACAATTGATGGCTGGTTGTCCCAAAACTGATTTTGGCATGATTACCATTAGTTTTTGTAGTCATTGAACCGTCACCACGCAGTAAGCCTTTCAGGGCTTCACGCTGCAAATTTTGTGACCATTGAAAAATACAAGCGGGAAAAGCCTTATTACTGGCTTGAGTTCCACATTGCCATACATTTTTGAGGAAATGCCCTAATAACCACGAAGTTGCATAAACAGCGATAGTAGAAGCGCATTTTTCCACACAGGGGCGTAATCCTAATTGCTTCAATCCAGCAATTACATCTTCAACATACTCCGTTTCATGGTGGGCAAAGGTGAAAATAATTTTGTATGTGTTGCCATTTTGGGAAACGCAACCTTCAGACAAGAAATAGCCAATTAATCGGGCAAATAATTCATTTGGCTGAATAACTGCTGGCATATAGTTAGCTTTGCCACGTCGGAATAGACTAATATCACTGCGGGAAACGTTAAGCAGCAGTTCTAGGGCTAAAAAGTGAGAAAGTGGGAGTCTACCAGTGCTTAAATAGTGATGACGATTAGTAGCTGAAGGTTCAATTAACCGCAATGCAGTCCGCACAACTTCCGTGACTTGCCAATTTTCCGGTAGTTGTACATAAACATCTTTACCACTAGCATCTTCTGGGTTTAAACCAGCAATTAAGTCTAGGGGTGCGTTTTGGTTTTCTCCTGGTTCTAATTCCGGTAAAGCGGTGATAATGGGAATTTGATCACCCACTTTTAAAGATTGTGCTGGGGATACATCCCATTGACCTTCTGCACAAATTACCATGGGATGGTCTGGGGTAACTATCAGCTTACGCCCCAAAGCGGTGCGGATAGTCATGAGATTTTGGGTACAACGTTTGAAAATACGGCGGACACGCTGCCAACTTACAGTATGCTGATCTGGGTCTAAGGACAGGGTTGTAACTGCATTAGCATCGTCTATCTCTAAAGTGTGGACATTAGCAGGTAAGCGCGATTCTACAAAATTACCAATCGTATCAAAATGCACACCTTCTTGATCTTTCCAGATAAATGTTTCGCCACTGACCAAACAGTTACCATAATGGGAGATTCCCGCAACTACACCCGTAAATAATCTTTGGGTTTTGGGATCATTCAAATCCCCAAACCGCAAAGAATTTAATAAGGCTATGGGACGCGCCCCCATTGTAAAGATATCTCTTAATATCCCACCAACTCCGGTGGCTGCACCTTGGAAGGGTTCAACGGCGGAAGGGTGGTTATGGGATTCTATTTTAAACGCTAATTGTAGTCCGTCGCCAATATCCACAACTCCGGCATTTTCACCTGGTCCAACGAGGATGCGTGGTCCGGTGGTGGGAAACTGTTTGAGTAAAGGGCGAGAATTTTTATAACAGCAGTGTTCTGACCACATTACCCCAAACATACCGAGTTCGGCTTTGTTGGGATGACGACCTAAGCGACGGATGATTTCTGTATATTCTTCTGGTTTTATGCCTTCTGAGGCTATTTCTTGCGGAGAAAAGGGATTTTCACCAAATATGGTCATGGAAGTTATGCACCAAGGGGACAGATGAATATTCTATCTGAGATTCCCGACTTCTTTTTTTTTATAAGGAAGAACGCCGAAAACCCTTGAAAATGTGGGTGACTCAGGAAGCCACATTTGGGCTTTAGACAAGGGATTACCGCAAGGCGGAAGTCAAAAGTCAAAAGTCAAAAGTCAAAATGAAGACAGTATAGGCTTTTGGAGGATTTAGAATGGTTGGTTTATTTACGCCGTTTTGTACTAGAGGCAGGATAAATCCTGCATTGATTTTAATCCATATTCGTGATACAATTAAATCGTCACTAAAGACATAAAAAGCTACCGAGGGACTCTCGGAAAGTTACGCTTGTCAGATATGATTTCGCCCGCCAGGTCCAACGAAATCAGGGCAAGAACACAAATATTTAAGGCAGTGCCTGAAACTGGGATAACTGAGGGATATAGACTGAAACTCTCTGTAGAATCTCCGCGTCTAAAGACGCGGAGAGTGTCAAGCTACGCTAAGTAATTGGACAAGAATATTGACAGTCATTGCGATCGCAGGGAAGCAATCACAACCCTGGCAATTGCTTCATTTCACTTCGTTCCATATGGCTAACGCCAGGCAACGATTACGCAATAACATTGTATAATTAATTCTGTCTCACTACTTAGCAGCAAATCTTAACTATACTTTTTATTTGTCAAATTACAAAATTGTCTACTATAATAAAAGTGTGAATGAAGTACATGGGGCTTTAACGGTTTCGACAGGTTGGCGAAAGCTACTCTGTGATTCAGGTCGAGAGCGAGTCATCTCTCGGAAATCAAAGACTCAAAAAAAAAGTAAATGCGAACAATATCGTAAAATTTGCTCGTCGGGAAGCTCTAGTAGCTGCCTAAGAAACCTCTTTTAGGTTCGAGCGTCTTTAATTTGACTCCGTTAAGGATTAAAGACCTAACCCCCAACGGATGCTCCAACAAGCGTTCTCTGGTTGGCTTGAAGGCTAAGATTAAATCAGAGCATCCTACGTTCGGGATAATGAGCGATTCCCGCCTTGAGGGTCAGAAAGGCTAAACCTGTGAACGAGTGGAGGGTTAATACCCAATTTGGACATGGGTTCGACTCCCATAAGCTCCATTTTCAATTTTCAATAATTATTTAGCCCGCTAAAAACTTTGATGTTAGGCGGGCTTTTTGCTATCTGGGGGATTTCTTGACACAGTTATCCCGTTCCCAATTTATTTATTGGTACGGGATGGTGCTGATAGTTAGGCTGACTTTAAAGCATCCCGCTTTTTGCGATCTGCTGTCAAAATATCTGCCATGACTATGAGTGCTTGCGCCATTTTTTCCAGGTTGGAACTGTATAGTTCTAAATCTTTGATGAGTTTATCTTCAGAGATATTTAACCCGTTAGCGATCGCTTTGAGTGCTTCACTCTTTTGTTTATCATCTTTCATCAGTTCATGATCTGACTGTACCAATAATGCAAATAAACCAACACCAAATAAGCGACTGTATTTAAAGTTGGAATTGGTAGCCACTGCTTCTAATTGCTGCTGCAAGTCCCCATCTTGATCTAGGGAATTTGCCCGACTCAAACCAGCAATCAAATCCTTAACTGGTAAACTGACAGCTAAAGCTTGCAATCTGGAGGCATCTTGTCGGTAACGCTGGGGATCTTGTTCCACAGCTTGACAAATTGCTCGGAAAATTGATTCTTTATCCTGTTCTGGTTGGTAGCCGTCCATGAAGCTGTCAAAAGTGGTGACAACGCCCAAGGCATAAATGGCATTGTAGCTAAAATCAACGTTGACTGATAGCAGGTGCATTTCTACCATCAACTCTTCCACTACCCGGCGGTAAATAGTGTTAATTGGCCTGGTATGAAGGGTGTAGAAGGTTCTTTTTGTATCAGATACTGTACGGACGTTATTCACAAAGAAAATTTTAGTAAAGACGTATTCCTCTTCTCTAGTATGAACTAATCAGACCTAATTCGTGAAAGTCATTCAATTTTAGATTTTGGATTTTGGATTTTCCGATAAATCCTATTGACTCGCCAAAATCCGGGGCGGAGTCTTTAAAACCTGTTCTTCGGTATCAAAAATTTCAAATACTGTATCCATCATTGTAACTTCAAACACAAGTTTAGCTTCCGAATGAAGATTACAAATCCGAAAACTGCCACTAATTTTATCAGCTTCACGCATCCCGGCTAATAAAGAGGTCAACCCGGAACTATCAATAAAATTTACTTGTCCTAGATTGACAACAACATGAGGACTGTGTTTAGAAATACATTCTTGTAGCTTGAGACGAAATTGCCAAGCAGTAGTAATATCTAAACGACCAGCAGGTGTTAAGACCATGATGGTATGACCGTCTTCAGTTGTACAGGTTTTTTGAGCTATATTAATCATTGAACCGATGCTTTTTTACTAAAATTTGCTAATCAAAAGGCTCAATGTAAGGCAGTATCAACTTATATCCAGAATATCACATCTACTTGTTAGTGTAACTTGCTGTCATGGTGGTTAACAAAAATAACTGGAGATTGGGAACTGGGTATGGGGAAACATATTTTATTTTTTACTTCCTTGCTATTACCCATTACCCATTACCCATTGCTCATTCCTGACTTGGTTTCCAGTTTATCCAATCTTGAGGTTTTAGGAAAGTCTCATACAACTGGGCTTCAGGAGTATTAGGTTCTGGTTTGTAGCCATATTCCCAACGAACTAAAGGTGGTAGAGACATGAGAATTGATTCTGTGCGTCCATTGGTTTGGAGTCCAAAAATTGTTCCCCGGTCATAAACCAAGTTAAATTCTACATATCTACCACGACGGTATAATTGAAAATTGCGTTGGCGATCGCCATATTCCATCCCGTGCCGGCGTTCCGAAATTGGCACATAAGCAGGTAAAAATGCCCCAGCACAGTCTTGAACTAAAGCAAATATATCTTCCCAACTCCGCGAGGGTAATTCACCTACCTGATTGCTATAAATCGCTGCTTCCCCATTGGGATCTGGACCGCGATAGATAGAACCTTGACCATCTTGGTAATCCAAAAATAACCCACCAATTCCCCGTGTTTCATCTCGATGTTTCAGATAAAAATATTCATCACACCAGCGCTTAAACACAGGATAATATTCAGGATGGTGTTGGTCACAAGCTTGTTTAAAAGTGTTATGAAAATGTTGTGCATCTTCAGCAAAGGGGTAATAAGGTGTTAAGTCCGCACCGCCACCAAACCACCAAACTGGACCTGCTTCAAAATAGCGGTAATTTAAATGGACTGTAGGTACATAAGGATTGCGTGGATGCAATACCAAAGAAGTCCCAGTTGCATAAAAGCCATGTCCTGTAGCTTCTGGACGTTGGGCTAAAATCGAAGGAGGTAAATGAGAACCCCAAACTTCAGAGAAATTTACACCTGCTTGTTCAAAAATTGCTCCGTCACGCAGTACACGCGATCGCCCCCCACCCCCTTCTGGACGCTGCCAACTATCTTCTTGAAACTTCCCCAGACCATCTAATTTCTCTAAACCTTGGGTAATTTCATCCTGCAAATTCTGCATAAACTGGCTGACTCTAGCCTGAGCATTAACTCCAGGGAGAATATCAGATGATTCTTTTGTGATAGTGGGGGTTTGCGAGTTGGTTAACATAGATTCCCGAACCTAAAATTACAATTTCCAAAACAATTACAAATTTTTGTTGTCAAAACTTGTCAGCAGCGAGAGTCACGAATCCGGCTTAATTTGCCAAAACGGTTTTTCATTATACGTCAAAACACAACCGTTCAAAACGTCTTCAAATCTCCATTGGCACGGATTTTATTCCAATTCACACATATCACACCTGAACACCTCTTTTCACAGTTAGAGAAACAATCTTATTATTCAGTCTACAAATTTTCTCTTCCCCACAAGCTCCTTGAATGAAAACTTAACGGTCTTTACCTGTTCACGTTTCAACATTAAATAACATTTTTAATTTGACTATAATATGATTAATTAAGATTTAACAAGTTAAACTAAAATAAAGAGCAAGGTTAATTAAATAGGGTTTGCTGATAGCGTAGCGTTAGCCATACTCCTGAATGGGCGCAGGCTCTGCGCCCCTACCTCCTGATAGCGCAGCGTGGCGTTAGCCTTCACAGATAACTTATTCAGCAAACCCTAAATAAAAGATTTGAATTTGATGTGGGGTGCGGAATGTGGGATATAAAATAAAAGCACTGGTAAAACCAGTGCTTAACTGCATAATCAATACAAATTGTCAAGTTATTTAAGGATTGGATTTTTTTAACTTTTGTTTTTTCCGGCGTTTTTCTGTAATAGCTACACCATGTTCTACTGGATAACCAACTACAGGAATTACCTGATATTTTCTCTCTTCTTCTAAATTTTTAAGTTCTGTGTAATCAACCCAGTGAATACAATCAACAGGACAGGTATCTATGGCTTCTTGAACTACCTCTTCTATGTCTCCATCTTGACGGATGACGCGCGATCGCCCATAATCTTCTTCAATAAAAAAAGTATTTCGGGCAACATGGGCGCAGTGCTTACAACCGATACAGGTAATTTCATCCACATAAACGCCTTTTTGCCGCACCAATCCACCTAATTCCGGTTCTAAACCAGAACGTTCGGGGACATCTCGGAGAAAACTCCCTAATTCTGGTTCTAAGCCGGAACGATTATATTCCTCTGCTTGTGGCGACGGCTGCAAATTAGACATTACGCACTCCAGCGTTGTACTACTAGACGAATAGAACCATCTTCCTGTTGCTGTTGTTCTGCCACTTGGAAGCCAACTTTAGTGGTTTCTTTGACTATTGTTTGATAAGCATAACGTTGAGTTACTTGACGGACAAACCCGTCCACAGATAGATTTTGTTGCCAATATTGTAAATCTGCAACTAATTCGTATTCTTGACCATTCCATCTGAAACCGATGTCATAGCCGTTTTGCTGTTCAATAGTTACTTCGGCTGCATGAGTTTGACCACGATAACCACGCACCTCACAAGGTCCAGGTTTCCAGTCTATTCCCAAATCGGAAAGGGCATCTTTCAAGGATTCTAGATTACGGATTTGTGTTTTAATTTGGCTAAAGTGTGACATAGTGGTTTGTAATCAATGAAAATTAACTAGTTGGAAAACTTACCATTCGCTGTGGGCGGTTTGTGTATTCGCCACACTATTTTGTTGCTGGTTAGTAGCGAAAAACTCTGAGGTTGGTTCATTGCTTAACACTCGTCCTAGCTGGGCTTCTATGGCTGCTGTCACCTCAGCACAAGATGCACCGATAATACCGGTGACTTTCTCTTGTACTCGACCATCTGGATAAATGATGAATTCTAATGTTTCCATGCTTTGAAAGCCAACCTAGATAATAGATTTGAACCTAGCTGTCTGATTTCAGACTAGCTCAAAATTTAGGGATAGGAATTTAGATACAAATTTGCCACCTATCTCATAATTTCCCATACTTAAGGGCATATATTTCATCGTTTTTACAAAATTTATTATTTTCACTAGTATTTACCTTCGTTAATTATAAGTTTCTCTTAACCTGATCAATTAGTCAATATGAGGACTGCCAAAGATCAGAAATAATCAAGAACCTGATTAAATCAATCTTGTGGACAACATCTCTAGTCAAAAATAGGCTGAGATTTTTCTCAGCTTCATTGGAAAATCTTATCATTATCATTAGTTAGGGTTTGCTGAATAAGTCTTCTCGTGAAGGGAGGTGACAGGTGACAGTTGACAGATGACAGTTGACAGGTGACTGTTTCAGCTATCTGTCATCCCCAAACTTTTAAGTTTATTGGAGGTAAAATACTCCGTTTTGGTACTACCCCCTCAAAAACCTTGCACCTATTTTCCTTTTTATCAACCTCAAACCTTTGATTCATTTACGGGTTACGTTTTTTCAGCAAGCCCTAGTTAGACCAATTCAGGCACTTTGTACTTGTCAGCAGGTATAATTGTTACTAGTAGTTCGTCAAATTTATTTTGACGGGTAATGATCGAAAAAAAACCTCTGTTCTTCCCTCCCCCACCTCCCCTACCT
>NZ_JADEWA010000660.1:0-2042 GCF_015207865.1 Dolichospermum sp. LEGE 00246 | reverse complement strand
AAGGGTAAGAGGCTTAATGATAGTAAGTAGCATTAAGCTGGGCATGGAGTGAGAAAGTGGAACTTCGTAACGGGACTGAAAGAAAGAGAAAATTCGATATGATTAAAAAATTAATTGTTCACAAAAGCAAGAAATGAGAGAATCACAATAGAACAAGTAGAGGAATCTGTTGTGAAATTAAAACCCCAAGAAATAGAAATTCAAAACATAGATCATCTAGGGATAGTAGCAGGGATGATAGATTCAATCGGAATAGTAGAAATAATAAATGAATTAATAGGAGTTGAAAAAGACGAGAAAGTAAGTGCAGGTCAAGTAGTAAAAGCCATGATAATAAACGGGTTAGGATTTGTATCGAAACCCTTATATATGTTTCCCCAATATTTTGAAACAATCGCCTGTGAACATCTAATAGGAGCAGGAGTAAAACCAGAATATCTCAACGACGATAAACTGGGGAGAGTTATGGATAAACTATTTATCAAAGGATTGGATACACTATTTTTTATCATAGCCTTAAAAGCAGCACAAAAATTTGGAGTATCACTGTCAACGTCGCATTTAGACTCATCATCAATACACGTGCATGGGCAATATAATACAAGTTTACCAGAAGTAATATTTGAGAATCAAAAAGTAGGAAATAACCAAGAATTAGAAGAATTAGCAGTAAAATCACCAAAAGAGATAACCATCACCTACGGTTATTCCCGTGACCATAGACCAGATTTAAAACAATTCATCATAGAAATGATATGTTCAGGAGATGGAGACATACCAATATTTTTAAAACTAGCATCAGGAAACCAAACAGATTCATCATGCTTTGGTCAAATAGCAGTAGAATATCAAAAACAATTAGAAGTTAATAGTCTCATCGTTGCTGACGCTGCTTTATATACAGAATCAAACCTGAAAATGATGTCAGAATTACGTTGGTTATGTCGAGTACCATTAAGCATAAAAGCAGCAAAATCATTAATATCAACATTACCAGAATCAGAATTTATTGATAGTACAATACCAGGATATAAATTAGCATCAAAAACCGAAAATTATGCAGGGATAGAACAAAGATGGTTAGTAGTGCAAAGTCAAGAAAGAAGAGAATCAGACCTGCGTAAGCTCAGACAAAAAATTACCAAAGCAGAATCAAAAGCTGTGAAAGATTTGAAAAAGTTATCACAAGAGAGATTTGCTTGTGAGGCTGATGCTATCAAGGCATTATCAAAATTATCAAAACAATTCAAATATCATCAAATTAACGAAATTTTGGTTACTCAAATCAAATTTAAGACAAAAGATTCTTCAGAAGAAATATCTTACCAAATATCAGCTACAGTTTCCGAAAATGAAAGTAAAATTAATACAGAATTGCTGAGTGCAGGACGTTTTATTATTGCTACGAATGTTTTAGATTCAAATGAACTTAGCAATGATTCCATGCTGAGTGAATATAAAGCTCAACAGTCTTGTGAGCGGGGGTTCGGTTTTCTTAAAGACCCATTATTTTTTGCAGACAGTATTTTTCTCAAAAGTCCTGAGAGAATAGAGTCTCTGGGAATGATTATGGGTTTATGTCTACTGGTTTATACTTTGGCTCAACGTCAAATTAGAAATGCTCTGAAAGATTCTAAATCAACAATTAAAAATCAATTAGGTAAAGCAACTGACCGTCCTACTTTACGCTGGATTTTTCAATGCTTTCAGTGTATTCATTTAGTTGAATATAACAACGAACAACACGTCTCTAATTGGACTCAAGATAGGGATTTTATTCTGAATCTTTTACCAGATGATTGTTTTCATTACTATCAATTAGCCACTTAATTCTTCTCTCCATTAATTTAATTAATATCAGATTTAGGAGCTAATCTGTTTGATTTATTGCTCTATTTTACTATGTCTATAATTTCGTTTTTTACTTCAATTTATTAGTCTAACTTATAATCTGTATCTTGAATATCTTCATTTATTTATCTTTTTCTCCCTCTGGGTGGTGTTCATTCTTGTTGCTCCTTATTGACAATGGGTTTTGATGC
>NZ_JADEWA010000089.1:0-14534 GCF_015207865.1 Dolichospermum sp. LEGE 00246 | reverse complement strand
CATTAGTCCGTTTTAACGGACTTGAGCTATGAGACAGGGAATTTATTCCCTGGCGGGTGTGGAAGCCAAACAAATAAGCCATCTGTAACCTAAGTTGACACCAATGAAGCTCTTGCTTTACCCCTACAAATCTAGGTTTTTCGTGATTTTATAAGAGTCCATGTCCTAAAAACCACCGTTTTGAGGATAAAAATTTCGGCATTTCCGCTTCTACCCCTTATAATATGGCGATCGCCATCTGGGCTATTAGCAACGCCAAGTTTTATCAGTTTTGAGAATCTGGGCAGGAAATCCGGGACAACTGACTAAATATCAATTTTCTTTGTTAATTGGTAAAGGTGCAGGTTTAACTAAGAATTCAGAAATTTTGCCATTACGCTCTACTTGCACTTGTAAAGGAATACCAACTTGACTATTTTCTACTATTCTTTGCACCTCATCAACTTTCAAAACGGGTTGATTATTCATACTTTTGATCACATCTCCTGGACGTAATCCAGCAGTGGCTGCGGGTGAGTTAGGAACAATCCTCACTAATAGAATCCCTTGATTTGCAGATAAATTTATTTTCTCTCCAAATCGAGCAATGATTTTTTCCTTAATTTCTGGCGTTAATGTTACCATTTGTATGCCTAAATAGGGATGATCAACTCTACCTTTAGCAATTAGTTCTTCGGCAATTTTTTGGGCGGTATTAATAGGAATAGCAAATCCCAAACCTTGAGCGCCTTGAATAATTGCTGTATTCATCCCAATCACTTCACCACGAGCATTTAGTAATGGTCCACCAGAATTACCAGGATTAATTGCTGCATCAGTTTGCAGATAATCAACACGCTTATCACTAGCGCCAATATCACTACTAGAACGATCTGTGGCACTGATAATTCCAGAGGTAACAGTATTATTTAAACCTAAAGGATTACCAATAGCAATAACTGCTTCTCCTGGTTGTAAAGTATCAGATTTACCTAAAGCTAGACTGGGTAAATTACTGGCATCAATTTGAATTACTGCCACATCTGTTACCGCATCTTCACCTAATACTTTACCTTTAAAAGTTCTGCCGTCTTTGAGGGTAACTGTAACTAAATCAGCACCGTCTACAACATGAGAATTAGTTAAAATTTGCCCAGATGAATTAATGATAAATCCCGAACCGCTACCTCTTTCTACTCGTTCTCTAGGTTGTGTGGGGATTCTATTAAAAAATCCGCGAAAAAAAGGATCGGAGAATTCGTCTGGAGCTTGAGTTGTGACGGTTCTAGTTGAATCAATGCGAACAACTGCATCTCCCACCTTTTGTACTACTTTGACAACAAAGTTAGGATCTCCAGAAGAGGAAAAAATCGCGGGAGGAGCAATTTCTGTGGTGGGTACAGTAGTTTTTTGGGGTTGTGCATTGCTAGGTTCGATTTCTGTGGTGGTTTTCTTGAGATTCGTACAACCTCCCAGCATGAACACGGCTACACCACACACTGCGAGCCATTTTTTACCCTTATTTCCCCAATTTTGCCCTAAAAATCTAGTATTAATATTCTGCGCTGCTAAGTTATGATTATTAATTTTTATCATGTGATTATTGCTCCGTATTCGTTAGTAGGTGCTAGAATATTAGCTACCAGGTTTTTATCAGAATGATTATAGATGACACAGGGGTAATTACAAATTAGGAACGACTAATTACGGATAAAGGTGGTGTGAATGGAAATTCCCATAGATGATTTATGGAATCGTGTATTAGAGCGTCTACAGTTAGAGTTAGCTCCGCCTACCTTTGAAACTTGGATTAAAACAGCTTATGCACAGCAACTAGAAAATAACTGTTTGGTAATATATGCTCCTAATCCTTTTGCTCGCAATTGGCTTCAGAAGTATTACATTAATACTATTGCTAATGTAGTCCACGATATTGTGGGTTATCCAATAGAGATTTATATTACTGTAGTTGAGGATAAGGGAGTTTCTCATGTGGATAAACCGGAAGTGGAGGGGAAATTACCAGCAATAAATCATATTTTGGCAAATGCTCCCATAAATTCGCAAAAGACTTCAGATTTAAATTCTAAATATGTTTTTTCTCGTTTCGTTGTCGGAGCTAATAATCGCATGGCTCATGCGGCTTCTCTAGCTGTGGCAGAATATCCGGGTAGGGAATTTAATCCGTTATTTTTATGTGGTGGCGTGGGTTTGGGGAAAACTCACTTAATGCAAGCTATTGGTAATTATCGCTGGGAAATCTCTCCTCATTCTAAGATATTTTATGTGTCTACGGAGCAGTTTACAAATGATTTGATTACTGCAATTCGTCAAGATAGTATGCAGAGTTTCCGCGAACATTATCGGGCTGCTGATATGCTGCTAGTTGATGATATTCAGTTTTTGGAGGGGAAGGAATATACTCAAGAGGAATTTTTTCATACTTTTAATACTTTACATGAGGCGGGTAAACAAGTTGTAATTGCTTCAGACCGTCCTCCTAATCAAATTCCCAGTTTACAAGAACGGTTGTGTTCACGGTTTTCTATGGGGCTAATTGCTGATGTGCAAATGCCTGATTTAGAGACGAGAATGGCAATTCTGCAAAAAAAAGCTGAGTATGAAAATATTCGTTTACCACGAGAGGTAGTTGAATACATCGCTTCTAATTGTACTTCTAATATCCGTGAGTTGGAGGGGGCGTTAATTCGAGCTTTGGCTTATATTTCTATTTGGGGTTTACCTATGACTGTGGAAAATCTGTCACCGATTTTAGGCACTCCTAGTCAGAAAATAGAAACTACTCCTGAGATAATTTTAAATATAGTTGCAGATGCTTTGAATGTTTCTATTGAGGATTTGAAGGGTAATTCCCGTCGCCGAGAAATAAGTTGGGCTAGGCAAATAGGAATGTATTTAATGCGACAACTTACGAATTTGAGTTTACCCAAGATAGGGGAGGAGTTTGGTGGGAAAGATCATACGACGGTGATGTATAGTTGTGAGAAAATTACCCAGTTAAAGGAGAGTGATCAGAGTTTAATTCAAACTTTACACCAATTGAGCGATCGCATCCAAATGGCTACTACCAAAAATAGAATTAATATCGTTGATGTTTTCCACAACCCAAAAAACTAACTTATCCCATTCAAATCTGCACTATTGAGTCTGAATTTTAAGAAAAATATCATAAATGATGAATTTATATTTAAAATTGCCGCCAAAATCCAATTTTTTGCCGCAAACCTGTGGAAAACTTTAATTTATTACTTATCGGTTTCATGAAGTATGATGATTTTGGGAAAATTTAGGATAGTTTTTCCACAGTTTTTCCACAGGTAACTATCCAGATCAGGAGTTCAGGAGGAAGAAGAAATGAATGAAAATTGACACTCTCAGGGAGCCAAGCCACTGAGCTTTACGCTTACCGGATATTCCTGTAAAATTGTCCAAAAACCTATTACCCATTACCCATTTATATTGACCCCACAATTAAAATTGAGAAATTAGTGTCAATTTTCTCCAGTTGCGTTATGATGGCGATCGCAAGCCTAAAAACCTTGTTGGCTGGATATTGCCACGACTGTTCAGCATAAATAGCGTCTAGTAGTGGTAATTACCGTACAAAACCGAATTCCCAAGCAGCTTACTCTTGTTAGTTATGGTATAGTGGAAAAGTTAGAACTAGCTTTACCAAACTATAATTGCTCTACGCGCAGGTAATAATTGCAAGCGGAAGGCTGTTTTGATCAAGAATTTACACACAAAAATCTGAAATACACCGAGTTTATGATTCAGCAAGTAATTCACCCAATGGTGAAATTGCAGCGCAACGTGCAATCACTCGTAGAATCCAATATTATCAAACCCAATGATAGGATTTGGAAGATTGCCTTACTCTATGGCGATGACTGGCAACATTGGAAACAGGAGTTGCTGGACTTTGGATTTAGCACCCAAGATCCAATTGGCGATTTATTAGCGGTAGAAAAGTGGGACGACGATTAAATATCTAAATTAGATTGGCTATATCTAGGATAGATTTGACGTAGATAAGCTGTTGTGCATTTAATTTGTATAAGTGGAACAGGCATCTTGCCTGTTAAACAAGAGTTCAGAATATTAGGATTATACAATTTAGCTGTGTAACAGCTTACACCTACCTCCAGCAATGATAGAACTTTGTCCTTGTTTTATGGTGGGTGCAATTCTTTCGTCACTCGATTTTGGATTGATGATTTTGGACTTCGACTTCGCTCAGTCGAACGATTTTGGATTAACTCCACCCTCAAGTATAGATATGGAAAATTTTGGATTTAGAATTGACGTTAGCGAAGCGTACGCAGCGCAGCGAGTATTTTTACATTAGTAACTGATACCAAATTTTTTAATCTAAAATCTAAAATTCCCCGTCCAAACACACACTCAAGCATTTTTATTAAGGTAGGTAAATTATGGTTCAAACCTTACCTAAAACCCAGTTAGTAACCTTTGAGGAGTTTATTAAATGGAAACCAGAAGGCGGATTTTATGAACTGCATGATGGGGAAATTATTGAGATGAATCCACCATTAGGAAAACACGAAAGCAGAACCGGGTTTTTATCCAGAAAATTGACAGTCGAGTTTGACAGACTTGATCTTCCCTATTTTATTCCCAAACAGGCATTAGTTAAACCACCAACAACGGAATCAGCCTACTGTCCAGATGTTTTGTTGATAAATTCCACAAATCTAGTCAATGAACCGCTTTGGGAAAAAAAAGCAACAGTAACTCAAGGTGATTCTGTGCCATTAATCATCGAAGTGGTGAGTAGCAATTGGCGAGTTGATTACTATAGAAAATATAGTGATTATGAAGAAATGGGAATTAAAGAATATTGGATTGTTGATTATCAACCCTTTGGTGCTGGTAAATTCGTGGGTGAACCAAAACAACCTACCATATCAATTTGTTCTCTAATTGGTGATGAGTATGAAATTAACCATTTTAGAGACAATGAGCCAATAATTTCCCGCACTTTTCCCGAATTGAACCTAACCGCTAACCAGATTTTGCTAACTGCTGATTGATATTAATGCCTGAGCCAACTCCTTTGCAGTATGATAGCGATCGCGTGGTAAAGGTTCTGTCACACAATCAATTACCTGTCTTAATTTATCATTAATTGTTGGTATCCCTTTAACCTCAAAGCGAAAATTACGCCCCCTTTGGCGATAAAATTTTAAAGGATTTTCCCCAGTTAATAAAAAAATTAACGTCGGACCAATAGCATACAAATCAGATTGGGTAAGCGGTTGTCCCCGTTCCTGTTCAGGAGCGCAAAAACCCTCAGCACCGATTCTTGTCCCTGGTTTTGTGCCAATTTCCTTAACAGCACCAAAATCCAATACAACAATACTATTATTACCACTTCGCACCATCAAATTAGCCGGCTTAATATCCCGGTGAATTAATGGTGTATGTTGGTGATGAAGATAATCTAGAATATCACAAGTTTGGATCATCCAAGCGATCGCTTGCTTCGGAGTTACGGGTCCAGTTAAGCGAATCCGTTTGTCTAAATCTTGTCCATGAATTAACTCCATAGCCAAGTATTTTTTACCATCTTCCACAAAGAAATCATAATACTTGGGAACTCCCCCATGATTAAGATGCTTGAGAATACTAGCCTCTCGGATGAATAACTCTTGAGCTTTGGGAATTTTCACCATATCAGCATTCATCTGCTTAATTACCAGTAATTGTGGTAAACCAGTAATTTCACCAACACCATCCCAAGCTAAATAGGTAGTACCCATACCACCCTTTCCCAAAGTCCGTAATACCTGATAATGACGAATAGTTTTTTGCACCAAAATTGGTTGACCACAGTGAACACAAAACACATTTTGAGGATGATTCCCTTCGTGAGTACAACCAGCGCTGGAATATTCTGGAATTATCTTTTGATTAATTTCTCCATTTCCTGAACCTGAAGCTGGGATAAGTAGAGGAGATAATTCCTGAACTTGTACCTTGAGTACAGGACCACCCTGAGCTAATTGCAGCAAAGAATTATCAGCAACGATAGATTTAGTAACCAAAAAGCCATTGAGGAAAGTGCCATTAGTTCCATGACTAATTAACTCCCAATCATCCCCTCCAGCATTAGTAACTAATTTCAGTTCTAAATGATACCGAGAAACTAAATTGTCAGCCAAAACAACGTGATTATCTACCGCCCGACCAATACGAACGACGGTAGAACCCTCAAAGCACCACTGTTTCAGCGGTGTTTTTGTGCTTTTTTCTAATAGGGTCAAAGTAATCACAATACAACCTAAAATTTAAGATCAAAAAACTAATTTTAGAAGCAACTTTGCTAAGATAGTCGGACTTTCACTCGCACTAGTATAGCTGTAATATTGTCATGACCATTGTGTTCATTACCCAATTCAATTAAATTTTGAACCCCTGTGACTAAATTACTAGAAGAACTTAATAAGGGTTGGAGATGGGTTTGCCAATGAGTTTCTAAGCAGTCATTATCTGATAAACCATCTGAAACCAATACCAGAAGCATATCTTCATTGATATCAAATAACATCACATCAGGATGGAGAGCATCTTCGTTGCGTGGACCTAAAGCTTGGGTAAGTTGATAAGCATCTGCACGTCCATAGGCAATACTAGGTTCTATCCCCCTAGCAATTTCTCGTTGACCAACTTCATGGTCTATAGTTATTTGTTCTAGTCCTTGCTTGCGAGTCAGCCAATAAAGACGACTATCTCCCACATGAGCAATTGCCGCTTGATTATCTTGAAGTAGTAGCATGACCAAAGTAGTACCCATGCGACCAATACCAGAACGAGCTTCTTTTTGATTAAGCTCATAAATAGCCTGATTAGCCAGATAAACTGCGTGACGAATAGACTCCTTGCCAGGCAATTCTGTATCTACCCAAGTTTCTTGAAAGTATTGACGGATAGTATTGACCGCTAATTGACTAGCTATTTCACCTCCAGCATGACCACCCATACCATCACAAAGAATATATAAACCTTGTGCTGTAACTTGACTATTTCCTGGTAACTCTATCTTGTGAACTTGACTATCAACACCAAAATAGTCCTCATTATGATTACGTTGACGACCCACATCAGTAGCTGCTGCATATTCCACGCTACTTAGCTGCACGGATAGAACTAGAGTTGGGGCTTCATCACTTTTATTTTTTGTATCATTACCTAGCGCCAAGACAGGTGATGAAGTTGGTTGTTCCTGATGACATTCTTCTGCTATTTCTTGTAAATGCGATAGCAATTGCGCCAGAGTTTGAATATTCCCAGATTCCACATCCTCTAACATCTGCACCACAGAATCCAATGGAGTGTGTTGGGATTCTCTAAACAAAGTTTGCCACATCCGACCCAAACTTTTAAGAGTTAAAGCTTGTTGTCCATTCTCTCGTATTTTCGTCAAATCTAAAACTTCGGGTGGTTGTGGTGTCAGTAACGGTGTCTCTGTATATAGCCTTTGTAATATCAGAGTTTGGTCTTCATCTAAGCGCAAGTTCGACAACTCCAACAAACTTTGGCGACAATTTACAGTTTCTAACAACTCCCAAAGTTGAGTCATTTGATAAAACCAATGTAAAATTTCCAACGGACTTACTGTATCTCGTCGCAAAACATCAAGCAACGTCGGGAAATTGGATCTGTCTTCTAACAAGACTACTTGAAAATGATCTTGCTGCCAAGCATCATGAATATTTGGTATTCCTGGGCGCTTATCTACCTGCAATTTTAGATAAGCTTCCGCCGAACCCGGAATTGTCCTTATATCCATCTTGGTTTCGTGCAAAAGCATTGCCCCAATCAGTGATATTTCGTAAGGTTGACAATCTAGAACTTTGACTTCTATATAATTCGCAAATTCTTGTGGAGATTCTAACAAGCGATAACGTTGCCAAGGATCTAAATAAGCATCTAAAACAAATTTGGATAACAGACCAGAATCTCCGCCATCATCCGCTATATTTTCTAGATTTTGGCTTAATTTCGCAGTTTCCGCCACAACAGAAACTACCTTATCCACTGCCTGAGTAATGAGCGCATACCAAACTGTGCTAGATTCTGCACCACATTTATAACAATACTGTGCATCTAAAGCCATATCGGCACTACATTCAGAGCAGATTTTATGAGCTAAGGATATACCACAGCTTTGACAGAACTTATTACTATCACTGTTTTCAAATTTACACTGGGGGCAAATCAGCATAGTCGGACTTCCTTGATTTTCCTTGTAAGGTGCTTTTAGCTACAAATATTCAAACAGTCCACAATTAAATAACTAAAATTAAAATTATGTAACCTAAGAACTAAGTGCTATTGTTGACACTCTTTTTGTATACTGATATTACAGTACCTTAATCTATTTTTCCGGTTAATGATTTAATCTTGCAACTTCTAGGGGAGTCAGTTCTCGCCATTGTCCTGGTGCTAAATCATCTAATTGAATATTACCAATACTTATCCTAATTAACCGCAAAGTCGGAAAACCCACAGCAGCAGTCATGCGACGGACTTGGCGATTTTTACCTTCAGTTAAGGTCATTTCTAGCCAAGCTGTGGGAATACTTTTCCGAAATCGAATGGGGGGAATACGTTGGACTACGGATGGTTCTTCTAACAATAACCTAACTTGAGCAGGACGAGTCCGGTAATCTTGAATTTCTACCCCAGTTTGTAGCTGATGAATTGCATCAATATCAGGAATACGTTCCACCTGCGCCCAATAAGTACGTTGATGACCAAAGCGCGGATGTGCTAGACGATGCTGTAACTGTCCATCATTTGTTAGTAACAGTAACCCCTCACTATCCCAATCTAAACGCCCCACAGCATAAACATCGGGAACATCTATATACTCTTTTAGCGTAATATGTTTGGGACTTTCTTGAGTAAATTGGCTCAAAACCCCATAGGGTTTGTGAAAAATAATATACCGATTATTCATAAAATATAGAAGGAGTCAGGAGGTAGGGGCGCAGGGACTGCGCCCATTCAGGATTCAGGAAAAAGAAGAAAGGATTAATAAACATCAATTATGACAATTAGCAAAATTAGCCGCAGATCCTTTTTATTTCTGGGTGGGGCAACCTTAGCACAAGGATTAACCTTAACATTACCTAGTTATGCTCAACCAGTCCAGGTAAACAAAAGTCAAATTAATGGTATCCCTTTTTATCAAACCATAGTTGATCTCACAGATCCAAAAACCTTGATGACAATGGGTTTAGCCAAAAATGCCAGCTTTGCCAACACCATTCAAAAAACCAGTGGTGATGAAGAATTTAGTAAATTAGTAGCGCGTTATAAGGCTGCTGTAGTTGCTAACGGTACATTCTTCGCCAAAAATCCTCAAAAAACAGTGCTGGGTAACATGGTAGCTGGGGGAAGATTTGTCAAATATAGTCGCTGGGAAAATTTTGGGACTACCTTGGGATTAGGAGTCGGCAATAAACCAGAAATGGTGACAGCCAGAGTAGACGGTAAACCGGAATGGAATAAACATTGGTTTTCCCTAACCTGTGGACCGAGATTATTGCGACAGGGGGAAATATGGATAAATCCCAGTATTGAAGGCTTTAAAGATCCTGTTGTTTTAGGCAATAGCGATCGCACAGCCATTGGTTTTACTCAGGACGGCACAAAACTGATTTTAGCCAATTTTGAAATTAACCTCTCTTTACAGCAGGAAGCAGAGGCAATGAAAGCGATCGGTTGCTATGAAGCCATGAATTTAGATGGTGGAGCATCCAGAGCCTTAGCCAACAAGACTAATATTGTAGTTCCCGCGGGTAGACCTTTAACCAATGTAATCGTCATTTATGATGCCACAAATCCTGCCCCCACAGCCTTAGAACAAGCATGGCTGAAGTTTCAAAAAGGAGAACGTCCCCCCATACCTGCCTCGTAAATAAGGCACGGTTCAGGAATTAGAGGAATAATTACCAATTAGCCAGCCCTTGATTACGGAGTCAGGGGTATAATATTTAATTTTTAATGGGGTTTGACGGCAAATACGACTATAAAGTTACGGTTCACCCCAATTCCTGAAAGTATTAATTCCCATACATTAGTCAATGTGAAAGCACATAAATCCATGAAACCACTAGACATAATTTATAAAATTCACCGTTCCCCTGACGGTTCGGTAAACCACCCTGCATGGAATGGCTACCACTGAGTTTATTTCTATTTCTTGCCCTGGGTAGCCTAGTTTGGGATTGTATTCCCAGCAAAGCCATTAGTTTCTTTTTGGGCAACTGATTGTTATTAGCAGTTAGTTAATGCAGTTTTATATTCTCTCTGAGTTCATTTAGTAATTTTATACGGAGCAAACACCCAAAATGGCAAAAGTAGTTGGAATTGATTTAGGAACGACTAACTCCTGTGTGGCAGTAATGGAAGGTGGTAAACCCACCGTTATCGCTAATGCAGAAGGTTTTCGGACAACACCCTCGGTAGTTGCATTTGCCAAAAACGGCGACAATTTAGTTGGTCAAATCGCTAAACGCCAAGCGGTAATGAACCCCGAAAACACTTTTTATTCGGTAAAACGCTTTATTGGTCGTCGCTTCGACGAAATTACCAACGAGGCTACAGAAGTTTCTTACAAAGTTCTCAGCAGTGGCGGTAACGTTAAGGTAGACTCTCCCGGTGCTGGTAAACAATTTGCTCCTGAAGAAATTTCTGCAAAAGTTCTCCGCAAATTGGTTGAAGATGCTAGTAAATACCTGGGTGAAACTGTTACCCAAGCTGTAATTACCGTTCCTGCTTACTTCAACGACTCTCAGCGTCAAGCTACTAAGGACGCGGGAAAAATCGCTGGTATTGACGTTCTCCGCATTATCAACGAACCTACCGCAGCTTCCCTAGCTTATGGCTTTGATAAAAAGAGCAACGAAACTATCCTTGTATTTGACTTGGGTGGTGGTACTTTCGACGTATCCGTTCTAGAAGTAGGCGACGGTGTATTTGAAGTATTATCAACATCCGGTGATACTCACCTGGGTGGTGACGACTTTGATAAAAAAATCGTTGACTTCCTCGCCGAACAGTTCAAAAAAGACGAAGGTATTGACCTCCGTAAGGACAAACAAGCCTTACAACGTTTGACTGAAGCCGCAGAAAAAGCCAAAATTGAACTTTCTAGCGTTACTCAAGCAGAAATTAACCTCCCATTTATCACTGCTACTCAGGACGGTCCAAAGCATTTGGATACAGTTCTTACTCGCGCTAAGTTTGAAGAACTTTGCGCTGATTTAATTGACCGTTGCCGCATTCCGGTGGAAGATGCACTTAAAGGTGCGAAGTTAAATAAGACCAATATTGACGAAGTTGTTCTCGTTGGTGGTTCTACCCGCATCCCCGCAGTTCAAGATGTGGTCAAACGGGTGTTAGGTAAAGATCCTAACCAAAGCGTTAACCCTGATGAAGTTGTAGCTGTTGGTGCTGCTATTCAAGCGGGTGTCTTGGCTGGTGATGTTACGGGTATCTTGTTGTTAGACGTAACACCATTATCTTTGGGTGTAGAAACCTTGGGTGGTGTGATGACTAAAATTATTCCTCGCAATACTACAATTCCTACCAAGAAATCAGAAGTGTTCTCTACTGCTGTAGACGGACAAACTAATGTGGAAATTCACGTTCTCCAAGGTGAGAGAGAATTCGCCAATGATAACAAGAGTCTAGGAACTTTCCGTTTGGATGGTATTCCCCCTGCTCCTCGTGGTGTTCCCCAAATTGAAGTTACTTTTGATATTGACGCTAACGGTATTCTCAATGTTGCGGCTAAGGATAAGGGAACTGGTAAGGAACAATCTATTAGTATCACGGGTGCTTCTACTCTGGATAAGAATGATGTAGAACGCATGGTGAGAGAAGCTGAACAAAATGCTTCTTCTGATAAGGAACGTCGTGAAAAAATTGAACGCAAAAACCAAGCTGATTCTTTAGCTTATCAAGCTGAAAAGCAGTTACAAGAGTTGGGTGATAAAGTCCCTGATGCTGATAAGACTAAGGTTGAAGGTTTAGTTAAGGAAGTACGGGAAGCTGTTGCTAAAGAAGATGATGCTCAAATCCAGAAGTTGATGCCAGAATTGCAACAAGCTCTGTTTGCTATTGGTAGCAATATCTATCAACAAGCTGGTGATGCTGCCGGTGCTGCTGGTACTGAACCTCCAAGCGGTGGTTCTGCTCCTTCTGGTGATGATGTTATTGATGCTGATTTCACTGAAAGCAAGTAGTCATAAATTCTCATCAAGTACACTATTAATACCCATCCAGTTATGGCACTGGGTGGGTATTTTTTATTTTTTGATGGTAGTTAAATTATTTATGGTGAAATAGTGATTATGGTTCTACCGTTCCCCTTGTGATCAAACATCCCTTTTAGGTGTCCAAAACCATTGCTGTACATTGGTTTGATCTAAATTAATGCGATCGCCTATTGTTGAATTTATTAAACCCTCAAACCTAGTTAGGGTAAGGGTTTATGCCATATTCATTCCGAAAAATCATCAAGGGAGCGGTAGAACAGTTTACTAGCGCTCTGAAGCAAGCACCATGCAAATTGCTTCTTAATATCAAATTCACAAAAAAAAGAGGTCTTTTTAGAGACCCCTTCCAAAATCAAAATAAAATAATGTTTGATTTAGAGAAATTAAGACAAACCAGCATTAGTACCTTGTTTACCGGTTGCTAATTCCACTTTAACAATCTTGCCACCCATTTTTTGAATCCGTTGTTGTTCACGGAACCAATTTTCATAAGGAACTAACTTAGTAAAGTAAGTATTTTGTAATTCGCGTTGGGTGCGAGTCCGAGATAGGCTAGGAACACAAGCAGTTACTTTAAATAAACGAGCCATTTTGTTTTAAATCTCCTGATATTGTTTGGGAAACTTTTTTATCTCAAATGTCTTGAGTGAAAATCTTTAATTTATCTGTAAGGATTTAGCTATCAGTGGTCAGCTTTTCTAAATTCTATGCCAAAAACTATATTTGATTACTTATCAATATATCAAATATTCTGACTCGGTGACTCCTGACTCCTGACAATTATTTTTTCCAAGGCTGGAAATCAACCATCAGCACCAGACTGATAACACTTACAATCAATTAGCAAGAGAACCTTCTAGCAATCATGATTGATCTCCAGACCTTAATAATGCCGCACCTACATCACTAAGTGCAAAGCTAACTCCTAGCTCAAGCCAGAGGAGATATAGTCGAAGTAAACGCCCATTTCTTTACCAGCGTCAGGACCAACCAAACTAGCGGTTACTTCCTTCATAGCACTGATAGCTTGAATTGTAGCTCCTACGGGTACTCCCAAGGAGTTGTAGGTTTCTTTCAAACCATTTAATACACGCTCGTCCAAAATGGAAGCGTCGCCAGCCAACATAGCGTAAGTAGAATAGCGCAAGTAGTAATCCAAGTCACGGATACAAGCTGCGTAACGACGGGTAGTGTACATATTACCACCGGGACGGGTGATGTCAGAGTACAACAAGGATTTAGCTACAGCTTCTTTAACGATCGCAGCAGCATTAGCACTGATGGTTGTAGCTGCACGAACGCGCAGTTCACCAGTAGCGAAGTAGCCTTTTAGCTTTTCGAGAGCAGCGGTATCAAGGTATTTACCTTGAACGTCTGAAGAATTGATAACGGAGGTAATTGCGTCTTGCATTGTTGTTTTTTCCTTATTTCCAACCTTATTGCTACAGTTTTAGTTTGAGCCTAGTTACAGCTAAAACTTACTGCATTGCACCAACAACGTAGTCGAAGTAAGAACCAGCTTCACCAGCGTCTTCAGAAGACAATAGGGTAGCAGCAACGTTCTTCATAGCGGCAACGCCACCAGCAACTGCATCAATGGGAGTACCCAAAGATCTGTACATTTCACGCACACCAACGATACCGATTTCTTCGATGGCTGTAACATCACCAGAAACGATTCCGTAGGTAACGAGACGGAGGTAGTAGTCCAAGTCACGCAAGCAAGTAGCTGTCATTTCTTGACCGTAAGCGTTACCACCGGGGGAAACAACGTCAGGACGCTTTTGGAACAGTTGGTCGCCAGCTTGCTTAACAATGCGCTCGCGGTTTTCGGTCAATACTTGAGCGATGCGGAGACGTTGTGCGCCACCAGCAACAAAACCTTTGATTCTATCTAATTCACCGGGGCTGAGGTAGCGAGCTTCCGCATCAGCATTCACGATGGCTTTCGTGACGATACTCATTAATGGATTCCTCCAAAACTAATGGAACCAGAATTTGATTAAACTGGTACGACTTTATGTGGTTGATAGTGACTTGACAACTTGGTTGACATTTTTAGCCAGATTGTCTGGATTTGGTGTAAACCAGGTGGAAAACTCAATTACCTCCCGCAAAATATTGTCCAGTATTATGTTGAGCATTTATTACTGCTCTTAATATTTTGTAACACTTATTTTCAGATTTGCTCATTCTCAGGGAACAGGGGGCAGGGGGCAGGGG
>NZ_JADEWA010000659.1:0-2066 GCF_015207865.1 Dolichospermum sp. LEGE 00246 | reverse complement strand
TAAGAGACAGGGGCAGGGGGCAGGGAGAATATTTATTGCCTATTGCCTATTGCCTATTGCCTATTGCCTATTGCCTATTGCCTATTGCCTATTGCCTATTGCCTTCTTCCTGACAACTAACAACTGACAACTGACCAATTACTCAGGCGATTTGAGAGCTTGATCTAGAATTTGTCTAGCTTGTTCTGCTTTTCCTCTGGCTTCCTGGTAACGCAGGTTGGCTTGAGCAAAATTTTTCAAGACCTTAAAACCTTCTTTAAGATGGGTTATTTCTTCCTCAGTGACGGATTTATCGGAAAATAGGACATCAATGGCTTGACGAATTTCTAAGGCTTCAGTGCGTGATTCTTGGACTTTTAATTTTAATGAAGCTAAATTACTCAGGATTTGTACTGCTTGGGTAATTTCATCTTCACGGCTAGAAGTATCTGTGGTTGGTTCTTTCACCTCTATTAATTGTTGCGGACCAAATCCTTCTTCTAGTTCTGTGGGTAGTTCACCCGCGTCCATGAGTTCCATTAGCTGATCCATTGCTTTGTCACGAGCTTTAGCGGAATCTTTACCAGGAACTGTCAGGATAATTTCTGGGCTTTGAGCGAGGCTGTATTGAACCATAGCTGTATATATAAGTCCTATCTAGCTAATTTGTGAAAAGTATGATTGTAATTAAGAACTGCAATGAAAAGAAATTTAGCTTCAATTATACTGAATAAAGGTAAACCAAAATATAACAAAAGGGAAGATTTATGACTCCCAATCCCGCTATTATGCGTTCTGTGGAACAACTAGGCTACCGAGTCACGGTTGGTGATGTAGCCACCCAGATAGGATTAAATATAGCTGAAGTCAATCAAAGTTTATTAGCTCTAGCGGCTGATGCTGGGGGACATTTACAGGTTGCAGAATCAGGTGATGTTGTTTATCAATTTCCTCGCAATTTTCGGGATATTTTACGCAATAAATATTTGCAAATACGGTTGCGGGAGTGGTGGAAAAAAGTTTGGTCTGTGCTATTTTACCTAATTCGGATTTCTTTTGGCATTCTTTTAGTTGCTTCTATCTTGCTGATTACTGTAACTATTATCATTATTATGACTGCTAGTTCAAATCGGGATGATGATAATCGCAGTAGTTCTAGAGGTAATAATTTCTTCTTTTTCCCGGATTTATTCTGGTATTTTAGCCCAAATTATCGTGATACCCGGCAAGAAAGACTGAGGGAACGGGGCGAAGGTAGTGAAATGAATTTTTTTGAGGCTGTGTTTTCATTCTTGTTTGGTGATGGTGATCCTAATGCCAGTTTGGAAGAACGCCGTTGGGAAGAAATTGGGGCTGTGATTAGTAATAATCAAGGTGCTGTGGTTGCAGAACAAATTGCTCCTTATTTGGATGATGTTGGCGAAAAATATCAACAAGAATATGAGGATTATATGTTGCCTATGCTGGTAAGATTTAATGGAATGCCCCAGGTAAGTTCTGACGGGCAAATAGTCTATTATTTCCCAGAGTTACAAGTAAGAGCTAGTAAAAAGCAACGGCGTTCAATATCTGAATATCTCCATGAATTTTCCTGGAATTTCAGTGCGGCTAGTTCTGGACAAATTCTCCTTAGTGCTGGTTTAGGAGGAGTGAATTTTGTTGGAGCTTTAATTTTGGGCAATTTATTAAGAAATGGCACAATTGCGGCTCAAATTGGCGGATTGGTGGCTTTTGTGCAGGGTATTTATGGATTGTTATTGGCTTATGGTACAGGGTTTCTCGCTATTCCCTTAATTCGGTATTTCTGGATTAAGCGACGCAATGATGAGATTTCTACTCGCAATCTTCAACGCCAAGAACGGGCTAGATTATTAGCGGGTGCGGATACTTCTTTACAGAAAAAGATCGCTTTTGCTCGTGAATTTGCTACAGAAAAAGTGATTGGTAAGGAAGATGCTGTTTATTCCACAGATACAGATTTACTCGAACAGGAATTTCAGAATAAGCAAATAGGTGATTAGTCAGTTGTCAGTTGTCAGTTGTCATTGGGAAAATTCTTTCTCCCCCCTACTCCCCCTACTCCCCCT
>NZ_JADEWA010000658.1:0-2072 GCF_015207865.1 Dolichospermum sp. LEGE 00246 | reverse complement strand
CGAACGCATTCCGAGGTGTCGTGACTCAAATAACGGCTACCCTTCGACAACGCTCAGGGTGGTCTGGTCAGTACGGCTTGCTTGATTACTCTTGCAAGCCCAGTCCCTTTAGGGCTGGGTTACTGACTCCAAATCTCTTCCTTAACTCTCACAGGCAGCTTTGCCAAATCAGGCAACTCTATCGCTTCCACATCTGTTATTTTATCTTTAATATTAATAGGTATATTAACTGGTTGACGTTCTTCCATCCAGCAACTAGCCACAGGTAAAGTTTCTTCCAACTCATCCAAAGGACGAGGAATCACCATAACTGCATTTAACTCACCAATGCGTTCCGCTTCAAACATTCCCGCTTCCACTGCTACGGCAACATTAGCCACTGAACCGCGAATAATTGCCGTACACAAACCAGCGCCAATTTTCTCATAAGATGCTAATTGCACATCAGCAGCTTTAAGCATAGCATCACAAGCACCCACCATAGCAGGAAACCCGCGAGTTTCCACCAACCCAATGGCTTGATTACTCAAACGGCTGTATCCACCATCTCCCATAAATCGAGTCAGACGGTTAATAGGTAGAATTACGTCTAAATTAGGATAAGGACGGGCAATTACCAAACTAGACACCAACTGGCCAAACTGTTCAGCCGTTTGCACACCAGCTTCCACAGCCAAGCGGACATCAGCAATGCCACCTCGGACAATTGCCGTACAATGACCACTACCAATTTTTTCATAGCCAACCAAGTGGACTCCAGCCGACTTTAACATCATGTCAGCCGTGCCAACTATAGCGGGAAAACTGAGAGTCGAGACTAAACCTAAAGCAGTGTCTTTGAGGCTATCACGGCGACGTGGTGCATGAATATTACTCAAAGCACTTTGATTATATGTTTCCATCTAAATTTCCCAGGATAAGGTTCGTATAGCGTCTTCAATCACAAAAGAATGAAAACTAGCATTTCAATATGGACTTAAGTTCACACTTCATACTTAACACTTAACCTGAAGAATTGTGAGAGTTTTCCTTGCCCAAGGATTGTCTATGGGGAAATAATGTACTCAGCAGCCTATTTATGCTACCTTGTCCATAGATTTGCGTACCAAAAATGTTGTGAGCTTCTAGATCAGACTCGCTAGGTTCTAAGCTTTCAGAAGTAGTTTCTGTAGACTCTGGAAGCGGAGTTTCAACGGGGGTGGAATCACTAGCCACAGCCGTTTCCGACTCTGGTGGAGACTGGCTTTTCGGTGTAGGTGAAGGTGGAGATACAGGTGTAGATTGGTGTTTAAACTCCAGAAAAGCCGCAACCGAGAGTTGAGTTGAGGAAAATACTTTTTCCTGTTCCTCTGGTTCTTCTGATTTCTCTAGTTGAGAATGAGGAGATTCAAGTTGTTCGGCTGATTCCTCTGGTTTCTCTGGTTGAGAATTAGTAGATTCTGGTTGTACCGCTGACGGTTCAACAATCTGCCGACTAGTATCTCCCAAAATTGAACCAGAGGGAATAACTTGTCCTGGCGCTACGGAACAGTTAAAAACCGTTGTGGCTGCACCAATACAAGCATTAGCCCCAATTTTGCCTTCACCAACCATCAAAAAACCGGCTCCCAAGTTTGCTCCTGCTTCTATTTCTAGAATACCCTCACTTACTTGGAGAATTGATCCCATACCCAGACATACTCCAGCCCCAATCACAATTGTACTGTTAGTAGCTGCTTGTAGAATTACCCCAGGAGCTATTACTGCACTGGGATGAATAATTACGTCGCCATGAATATGAGCATCAAATCTATCGCCCAGGCGTAGCAGCGATACAGACATGGAATTTATTACCTCGGAAGCCGGAAGTTGTCAGTTATCAGTTGTCAGTTATCAGTTGTCAGTTGTCAGTTGTCAGTTGTCAGTTGTCAGTTGTCAGTTGTCAGTTGTCAGTTGTCAGTCGTCAGTTGTCAGTTGTCAGTTGTCAGTTGTCAGTTGTCAGTTGTCAGTGGTTACTTGGAAGAAGGAAGAATGAAGAAAATTTCTCCCCTGCCCCCTGCCTGACTCTTATACAAATCTCCTAGCCAACGATA
>NZ_JADEWA010000657.1:0-2073 GCF_015207865.1 Dolichospermum sp. LEGE 00246 | reverse complement strand
GAGGTAGGGGAGGTAGGGGAGGAAATTCTTCACCAATCCCCAATCCCCAGTCCCCAATGCTGTAAAATAGTTTTCAAATCCTGGTCTAGTCAAAAACTCATGACTAAAGTTACATCACAAGAGATTGCAAAATTTCGTTCTCATTTGGTAGATGATCCTCAAGCAATGGAAGCATTAGACTTGATAGAGGATTGCGATGGAGATTTAGAAGATGCGGTAATGACTCTGGCTATTCGGGCTGGACAAGAACCAGAACAAACTAATTCCGACTGGTTGGATGCTTTAGCCAAAAAGTGGCGGGCGGTAATTTGTGAACAAGAATATCGAGAAAACTTGTTAAATGGGTCAATTCAAGAGATGATTAGACATCTGAGGACAATACCGAGTTTTCCCAAAAGTCTGGCTACACCCGTTTTAATTTATATTCTTAAACAAGGTGTGAATAATTTTTGTGAGCCTTTGGATTTGCTAAAGTCACATTAATCCTGAGTTTTAAAATTGATGAATTATCTTGTTGCTGTATTATCAGATCGCATCCAGGCTGAAGCCGCTGATTTAGCTTTAGAAAGAGAAGGCATAAATGGCACTATTCTTGGTAGAGGATATAAAAGTGCTGATGAATTTGGTTTAATTGATCCCAAAGAACAGGCAAAAAAACAAGTCAAGCTAATGGCGATTTGGTTAGTACCATTTGGCTTTTTTTCCGGTTTTACCTTCAGTTTGATTACCGGTTTGGATACCTTTGCTTGGGCTGGAGAAATCGGGAATCATGTGATTGGCGGCATTCTGGGCGCTGGTAGTGGTGCAATGGGTAGTGTATTTGTAGGTGGTGGCGTAGGTTTATTAGAGGGTGGTGGTGATGCTTTACCCTATCGCAATCGTTTAGATGCAGGTAAGTATTTAATTGTGGTACAGGGTTCGGAAACTCTGACTCGTCAAGCTACTCGCATTCTCCGCCAGTTTGAACCAGAAAATATTCAAGGTTATGCGGAAAATAATTAGTATATACCAGATCCCCGACTTCTTTGAGAAGTCGGGGATCTATTTCCTCCTGCTCCCTGTAACTCCTATAATTCCATGCTACCTAGAGAAGAACTTTTAAAAGGTGTTGAAAACCGCGATACTGTTGCCCGTGTAATTGATCAAGCAGATCAAGCTATAAAGACCTGGGAAGTGGTATTTACAGATTTTTTGTCTCCGCCGGAGTTGGCGGAAATTCAAAGGGTATTTAGCCGCTTAACGGAGGTGCATTCGGTAGCTTGGGGTGGATATCCACAGGCGGAAAGACAAAGGTTAGCGATCGCTCGTGCTGATTTACCATTAGATCAGTCCGAAGTGGCGATTGTGGCTTTAGAAATCGCTGGTAATTTCTTGTTTGATACAGCAAATCACCGGGATTTTTTAGGCGCAATGCTGGGAACGGGGATTGTGCGGGAAAAAACCGGAGATGTGATTGTATTGGGGGAAAGAGGGGCGCAGGTGATTGTTGTCCCTGAATTGGTAGAATTTTTAGAGATGAGTTTACAACAGGTGCGTTCTGTGCCGGTGAAAACTCGACGGATTGAGATTAATGAGTTAAAAATCCGTGAACCTAAGAAGAAGGAAATGACGACTGTGGAGGCTTCTTTGCGGTTAGATGCGGTGGCTTCGGCTGGGTTTGGGATGTCCCGCAGTAAAATGGTGGATTTGATAGACTCTAATGATGTGCGTGTCAATTGGAAGGAAGTCACTCAAGCCAGTTCCCACGTTAAAACAGGGGATTTAATCGCTATTCGCGGGAAAGGGCGCTTGGAAGTTGGGGAAATTGCAGTTACTAAAAAGGATCGCTATCGGGTGCAATTGACTAGATATGTGTAGGACAAAATTTTGGTCTTGCTGGATTGACAGATTATATTTTATATGATATATTGATGGTCTATATGATTACGGACGGTTAGCTCAGGTGGTTAGAGTACATCGTTGACATCGATGGGGTCGTTGGTTCGAGTCCAATACCGTCCATATTTTTTGTACAATGACTAATTCTTTGTCGTTGGTGGCAGGTTAGTAAACTAGTACAATTGTATATATAAT
>NZ_JADEWA010000088.1:0-14655 GCF_015207865.1 Dolichospermum sp. LEGE 00246 | reverse complement strand
CAGCCCCCCACCTCTCTACCTCCCCCACCCGTCATTCTCGGGTTGACAGACTACTAGATGACTTTTACCGACACAATCACATCATTAAAGTCATTATCTCCACCGCCGCGAATATCTTCAAAGCCAAAGATATTATCTGCCATGCGTCGCACATGATTAACTCCATCACTATTAGCTCCGCTATAGGCAAAATAGGTATTGCTGAAATTGGGACTGGAAGCTGAACCACCATTAGCGATGAGGATGGGAGCATAACGTACACCGCCCATGAGTTGTTCATTAAAGACAGCAGTTTGTTGATTGCCTGTACTCAGAAGCATATCCAAACGATTGTTTATGGCTAATTGAGCATAGTTACTATCCTGATTTGGATTACCAGAAACCACGTTACCTTGGCTATCCAGCACCTGACCCTGTTCATTAACTCGATAGAAACCGATTAAATTGTCATAAGCTGCTTCGCGGTTTACGGTAAAGCTGATGTTATGGCCTTGATGATCCAAACCAGTCAGATCAATTGTTTTATCAAGGGTTGTACCAAATACAGTTCCTTCTAAGGTGGGAGCAGCTTCGATAATTAGATCATCGTAACTGTTATCACCGTTGGTTTCCCAATTAAAAACAAGATTTGCTCCGTTATCAAGGGTTTGCAGCGCTTTGACATTTTGGGACAACACCAAAGAACTATAGTCTCCAGTGTTAAGAACGGTGGTAGCATCCCTACCTTGGATCATATATAAGCCAAAGTAGGTATTGTTATCAAACTCTCCTAATGTTCTGCTGAAGCTATTACTATCAAAACCATTAGGGTTTTTGTCCAGAATAGAGAAGATGGTTTGACTGTGTTTTAAAACTTCACTTAGATAACCTGTGCTGTTGTGATTAATGCCATTAATGCTGCCATCTGCATCAGTTTTATATAGACCGATTTCAGCCTGAGTCTTCCCGTCATGCTTGATGAGGTTAAATTTAATATTGGCTAAATTATCCATCACTTGGAAAATACCATTACCCCTGATTTCTAATTCAGGGTTGGCAATACTCAAAGCACTGGTATAACTATTAGCAGATTGTAATCCAAAATCAGCAAAACTCTGATTAGCATCTCTGGGAATGGATATCGCCCCTAGATTTCGTTGATAAATTTCTCCATAGTTACCCATAGATTTAATGATATTTTGGGCAAAATTAGCAGTTAAACCAAATTTTTCGCCAAGTTTGCCATTAACACCCAAAAATTCACGGATAGCAGGATTATTACCCTTAACTAATTGATCTACATTTGCGCTGGTAATGCCTAATTCTTCGGCTTTGGTGAGGGTATCAATGATCAAATTGATCACATCTAACCAATCTGACTGATTTTCATCCACTACAAAAGCGATTGGTTCTCTTGATAATACTTGATCCAGTATCTTATGATTTTCAGGATTGGAAAAGGTACTCAGACGACTAGCAATAATCGAGCGATCGCCAATTAGAGCATCAATTTCTCCATTTTGGTAAGCATTGTAAAGATCAGTAGTGCTAGTATACTCTACCTTAGTGAAGTTAATGCCAACCAAATTATCATCTAAACCAGCGAAAGCAGTCGTATTTGCTTCTACCCCTATACGTCTGCCTGTCAGCGTCCCAAGAGAGCTAATACCGCTATCAAGACCTACTAAAATAGCTTGTCCATCAAAGAAATAAGGCTTACTAAAATCAATACCCACAGAGCCATCCCGGACTAAATTATGAGTGGTGCTATTAGAAGAAATATCCACAACACCGTTAGCCGTATTAGTTAAGCTGCTCAGTAAAAAACTGGTAGGATTACTAAAATTTAAGTGATTTGCATCGCCAAATAAAGCCACAGACAGGGCTTTGAGAATATCAATATGGAAGCCACTCCATTGATCATTTTCTTGGTAAAACAAACCTGGATATTGACTCGATGATACACCCGCGTTAATGAAACCTCGTGCTTTGATTTCTGTTAAGACATTGCGATCATTATTGTTAATTAATTCCGGTTTTTGACTGACGCTACCAGCGAAGGGTAAAGAATAGAGTAAACCATCATCAGCAAAAAGATGGTTGCGACTTCTTGATAAATCTCCAAAATTATTTTGCCAAAACTCAGCATAGTTACCCATTGTGCGAATAACTTGATTAGCAAAATCATTACTAATACCGAGAGATTGTCCTAAATTACCTTCTAAACCTAAAAAGCGTCGAATTACTGGATCATTACTATTTACCAAACTATCCAAATTAGTGGAAGTAATACCTAAAGATTCTGCTGCGATGGGTGCGGTAATTGCCCAGCGTACCACATCAGCCCAAGAAGATTCATTTTCTGGTAATACCATACTCATGGCTTGAGTAGATAGTTCTAAATCTAAGACAGAGTTACCTGTGGGTAAATCCTTAACTTGACTAGGATTGAGAACTACTGCACCAATTTGATTATTGTCATAAGCCGTCATTAATGTCTGATTATCAGCAAATTCAGCTAGTTTGTAGTTAATACCAGCGTTACCTAAAACAGCGCGGAGATTTTGGCGAGAGTCGCTATTGGCGATCACTCCGATGGTGACATTCTGTAGATCTTGAGATTGAGTGATATGACTATTATTTTTAACAACAATAACTTCACTGTCATAGAAAGTCGCGGGCGCAAAATCTATTTGATTTTCATAGGTATTGGGGAATAGATGCACCGAAATATCTACTTGTTGAGTGGTTACTGCTGCAAAAATATCTTTTTCATCTAAGGTGACATATTGCAGTGCTTGAGAATCACCAAAGAGCGCCGCAGCTAAGGCTTTAGCTTGTTCTTTTTGCCATTGAGGAGTATTTGGAGCGATCGCAACTTTAATATAACCTCTGGTCAAAATCTTGCCTAATAAACCTTCGGATTGAGTAGGATCAACTGTTGTATGCGTCAGAGTTGCTAAACTAAGTATGTCACCTGTAGTCAGAATATTACTATTAGCAGGGAAAACAGTGGGGAAGGTTAACTCAGATACCACATCTACCACTGGTTTTAAGTTTAGCAGAGCATAAATATTACCTTGATTTTGGATTAAAGCGAGGTTTTGACCATCATATTTAAGAAAACCATGAGCAAAGGTAAGTTTACTCAGATCAAAAGAGTCAAATTGTTTAGAGTCAATGACAATGCGATCGCCTTCTGCGGGATTAAAATCACTAAAGATATCAAACCCATCATTACCAGAAGTAATCACAAATTGATCTGCACCGATACCACCACTAACGACATCATCTCCTGCGCCACCAATGAGAATATCATTACCAATACCACCACTTAACCAATCATTATCGGCATTACCATTAATCAGATCATTACCAGCATCACCTTCTAGTTGGTCATTCCCAACATCACCTGTGAGTTGATCATCACCTTCTCCACCGTGAAGAATATCGTTACCTGCACCACCGTTAAGGATGTCATTGCCCGTACCTCCTTGGAGCAAATCATTACCATCTTCACCCCAAAGTTGATCTGCACCAAATTGACCAGCCATGATATCATTACCTGATCCACCGTGAAGAATATCGTTACCAAAACCACCATCAATTTTATCGTTATTCCCTAAACCAAAAATTTGATCATTACCATAGCTACCTTTTAACCATTCAGATTGATCAGTACCAGTGAGAATATCATTATTGATTGTTCCAGCTATCACTTGATCTGGTCGGAAAACTGAATTATTACCTGAATTTTCATCATCCTTGATCACGAAATAAGCTGTATTTTGATTAGGATTGATAGCAAAACCATCACCAGCATATTGAAGAGTGAGGGTAATTGATTCAGGAGATTCACTTAAAGTATCATCCAAGATTTCTAAATCAATAATCCCTGTTTTTTCATAAGGTGCTATATTTAGCTGTCCTACTGTGGGATTATACAGTAATTGATAATCTTCCCCTAAAGTTGCAGTTCCCGAAAGAGTATAAAAGATAGTTAAACCTTGCGCGGGTGCTGTCTCACCAAGATTGACAATAAACTTACCATGATGGAAAGAACTATCACCTTCTTTTAGTATTCCTTCGGTGCTGATGGTGACAGTCCGCGCCTCATTTAAACCATATTGAATGAGATGATTATTCTGATTTAAAATGGCGTGGAAACTATCCATAACATCTGCGGGTTCTATTTCTTTGGTAATCACCTTTTGCATGATCACAGGTAGATTTTCCACCAGGATCGTTTTCATGTAATTAAGGGTTGGTAAGATCAACCTTAAGTTATCTGGATGAGAAGTATCACCAACGATTTTATGAAGTTGAGATTCAGTTTCGATCATCAAAGATGAAAACGCTGATACAATTTCATCACTAACAGGTGTGGGACTATTTTGAGTTAAGGCATTAATTAAACTGCGGTTAACTTCTGGGTTAGTAGGATCAATACTCCCTTGATCTGCTACTACTTGGGCAATGATCTTGAATAGTTGATTTTGAACCTCAAAATCAGATAACTGGGGTTGAATTTGTTTAATAACGGCACTGCCCAATAATAACAGGTTATGAGCCATAGTTTGAGCGATCGCCACATCATAACCAACCAAATGACCTTGACCAATTTCGCTATAGGCATCAAATTGATTTAGTAAAATATCGCCAAATTTGTCTAAATCAAAACTTTGCTTGATGATCGTTTCGGCTGCTGTTTCCGTTAAACCTTGCAGTATTAAACCTGTTTTCAGGGTAGTCAGAGGGCTAATTTCACTACCTACCGTAGCCATAAAGGGGACTTTAACTTCTTTGCCAGTGGTGGTATCAATACCGCCCATACCTATGACTAAGGCTTCGGTATAATCTAATTTACCATCCCCATTGGTGTCATAATCGTTAAGGTTATATTGCAGATTAAAACGCCCATAATTATCGGTTGTTACGGTCGGTTCATTTTGATCTGGGATGAAATTGCCATTAATATCAAGGAAAACTTTAGCATCAGCGATCGGTCCATTAAAGGCTTTTTTAAGTGCTTTGCCTGCTTTTTTAACACCACCATTTATACCACTACCAACGGCATTTGCGATGTTTTGAAGAGACTTATTAAAAGTATTGTAGGAATCTCCAATCCCAACATCAGTGTAGAGTGATGCCGCATTACTTCCCAAATCTTTTAAAGCATTGATTCCCGTTTGACCATAATTAGCAAAGAAACTTTCGACATCCTTCGCAAAATCAATCGTGCCATTTTTGATGCCATTGTATAATTGCTCTGCATCATCAAAGAGATTAAGAAATTCTTTCTGGATTTTATCAGCTACTGCTTGAGAGGTTTCAACAATGAGGTCATCCCAAGAATTGACATTACTACTAAATGAAAAGCTAGGAATAGAGAGGTTTTTACCCCATACAGTAAAGTCAATATCTTTGATATAACCAGATATTTTGCCATCTGTACCCACTGTTAAATTTAATACCCCATCTGCTTTTAAACTTGCTAGTTTAAGAGTACCAAAATAGGGAACACTCAAGCTTAAAGGAAATTCTAAACCTAATGCTCCTGTTACACTAGCACCATTTTTTCCCGCAATAACACTGATGTCTTTAGATAATGTCCCAATGATGTATGCGCCACTGCTTATAGCTGTTTTCACAGGCATTGGGGTTATAACCCCATTCAGTAGAGCATAAGCAAAAGTATCAAACAGGTTAAATTTTAATCCATTTTCACTCACATCCAAGGATACACTGGATATGGTTTCTCCTAGAAAACTAATGTTGCCATTACCCATAATCACAAATTTACTGTTACTATTACCTGAATTTGGATTGGTAGTATTAACAGTTTTAAAGTTATCTATTTGAGTGATAGGAGTATAAAACTGTACTCCACTCATAATAGTATTTGAGGCTAGGGTAATATTATCAATCGCCCAAGTATCATCACCCGTATTGGTAAAATTAGTTTGTTGCCAACGGAATTGAGTATGATCAGTTTTAGCTGCATCGGGTAAAGCGATCGCTTGGGTAGTCCAATTGGTGTATGTAGTGGCGTAATTACTAGCTAATAAGGTGGTTAAAGTCGTCCAAGTTTGACCGCCATTGGTGGAATAGGAAACTAACACATCTTCCCCTGCTTCTGGTGCATCTCCTGTGGTTGATATTACATCTTCATCACCATAGGTAGAGCCTTCGTAAGTGAAAGGATTTCCCGCTGTATATTTTTGTCCAAAAACAAAGTCAAACTGTAACGCTTTTGTGTCAGTGGTATTTAAAGATTGGGTAGTAGCATAACGCTGATTTGTTTGATTTAGCTTAGAAAGATAGGTTTGGTAAGTATTAGCATAGTCATCACCCCAAGTCCCTCTTTCTTGACGGAGAAAGTCACCTGCACCATCGCCGTTGTAGTCTCCTACAATAATATTTGCCCCTTTATCATAGTTAAGCACCGATTGATATTCGGGGAGGTTGGGACTAACTATATTAAAGTACCCATTTCCCTGAGAAAGAAAGATATTGAAAGAACCATTTATATCATCATCCCAGCCATTTTTTTCTTGACGAATGAAATCAGTTTTACCATCACCGTTATAGTCTCCGGTAATGATATTTACGCCTGGATCAGACCGTAAAGAATCTTGATAGGGATCTCCGGATACATTAGAACCGGGGGTAACTATATTAAAAGTACCGTTACCATTAGAGAAATAAACGTTGAAATTAGTACTTACATCATTATCCCAGTCACCTTTTGCTTGACGGATGAAATCGGTTTTACCATCACCGTTATAGTCTCCGGTAATGATATTTACGCCTGGATCAAACCGCAAATTATCTTGATAGGGATCTCCAGATACATTAGAACCGGGGGTAACTATATTAAAAGTACCGTTACCATTAGAGAAATAAACGTTGAAAGTATTCTTTATATCATCATCATAGCCATTTTTTTCTTGACGGATGAAATCGGTTTTACCATCACCATTAAAGTCTCCGGTAATGATATTTGCTCCTCCATCAAACTTAAGATCCTTTTGATAGACATCTCCGGAAGGAGTTATGGGGTTAAAAGTACCATTTCCATTAGACAGCCAGATGCTAAAAGTCGAATCGTTATCATTATCCCACCCACTTTTTTCTTGACGAATAAAGTCTGTTTTACCATCGCCGTTGTAATCTCCCATAATGAGATTGACACCCGGATTACTTAGAAGCGAGGTTTGGTAATTATAAGTAGTACTTCCCGCATTACCAGATGGGTTAATGGCATTAAAAGTACCATCACCATTGGATAAAACTACTTGAAAGTTGCTCCCGCCACTATCTTTATTCTGACGAATAAAGTCGGTTTTACGATCTCCATTAAAATCTCCTGTTTGAATTATCGCTGAAAAGTCATTAGCAACAGAGGACGGGTAATTAGTATTTACAGTATTAAAAGTACCATCACCTTGAGAAAGATAAGTCGTAACTAATTGGTTATCATAACTCCATTGGAATTTTTGTTGCCGAAGAAAATCTGTTTTACCATCACCATTAAAGTCTCCCGTAATCAAGTTAGCAAAGGAATCTTTTAATAGAGGTTGAGATACATCTGGCAGAGGAGTGACAATTGCAAAGGGTTTACCAGTAAAATAAAGGGCTTCGCCATTACTGATGGTAGTTCCATTATCTTTTTGTGCTTTTAATACGTCTGCACCTTTGATATCCGCCCATACATTATTGGAGTTGGTGACTACACCAACATTATCAATTGCCCAATTATCTAGGACATAACTAGGTTGTGACCATTTAAACCGAGTAGATTGAGTTTGCGCTTGCTTCGGTAAGTCTATAACGACATTATGCCAGTTTCCGCCCTCTGACTTAGAAGTAAAGCTATCTAACAATACCCAGGTATTGCCATTATCAATAGAATATTCCAGTTTAATGGCCTTATTGTCGTCTACAGTATCTCCATTGGTTGAACCATTGGCCACTGACACCTGAACACCACTTATGTTATTAATGGTGCTGTTACCACCTAAAATTGAACTAAAACTTAGGTTTCCACCTTGACTAAGATCATAAGGCTGTGAAATGGCATAGCGATCGCCTGTGGTATTGAAAAATTCTAACGCTCCATCTGCATCAGTATTAAGAAAGCTAGTCCCGATTTTACCACCACTAACCTTCCAATCTGTCTCTACTTGAGCATCGGTAAATAAAGCAGAAGTAGGAATAATTTGATTACTTACTCCAGTATAATTCCATTGCAGTTGAGGGGTGCTAACTCCATTTAAACTTTGTGCATCTAATTCAACTTTATAGAGTTTTCCAGCTACTAAATCAATGGTATTTGTACCTGATTGGGTAGTAGGAGTGAAAACACTGCTATAGTCATTTTTGTAAGCTACAAGTTTACTACTCCAAGAATTTACTTGAGATTGATCAGGAGATACAACACCTCGAAAATAACCATTGTTGTGATTAGAACTTTGATCCACAATGGTTTTTAATCCTTGAGGATGATCAAAATTCCAGTAACCTACTAAGTTAGCTTCTGATCCAGTTAACTTTTGAGTAAAATTAGTTTGAGCATCTGTCGCCGTAAAATATTTATTCCAAATTGCGACTTCATCAATTTTTCCATCAAAGTATTGTTGTGTTGTTCCACGATAACCCCCAATAATCACTGGAGCATTACTATTGAAAATAGAGCGACTATAGCCATCATTCGGATTAGTATATGTTACCGAATTATCCAATTTTCCATCAACATAAAGAGTCACATTTAAGCCATCAGTGGTTGCTATAACATGATGCCATTGTTGATCGTTAAATTGACGATTACTAACTACGCTTCTGTTTCCATCAAGGACTTGAGTTGTTGTTGTATTTTTATATACATCGAAGGTAAAATCAATCTTGTTGGTAGTGCCGTTGCGCTCTAACCTCCAACCATTGTCTCCTTTGCGAATAATGGCTTGAGATGTGGTATTAAACTGATCAACTTTAATCCAGGCTTCTACCGTCATGGATTTACTTCGATCATACATCCCATCATAGTTTTCAATCTGAATATAATCACCAATTCCATCAAAATCTATGGCTTTTTCAGGATTTTGCCAATTATCTATTAACTTAGTGTCATTAACAGCAAGGCGAGTACCGTAATTACTGGTAGTGTTGAAGGTGTAAGTACCAGTAACAGGTGCTTGTATCCAGCCTGTGATTTTTTGACTAGAATTACTAGCTACAGTCAGGTTTTGGAAGCTATTTGTTAAGTCAATAGTAACGGGATCACCTGCTAAATTAATATTATTAAAAGTTTCAACTTTTAAGCCTTGGGTAAATCCGCTTGCATAATTAGCGATCGCTCTTTCAGGAGATAACCCCACATTATAGAGGGCTACTTCATCAATTACGCCATTAAAATAATTACCATCACCCGTAAGCCTCACAGTATCGGATAAACGGGTATCTTGTTTCATGTAACCAATACCAATATCCTCACTATGGACAGGTATGGTGGTAAAGCTGGTGGTGACAGTCCCAAATGATGCCCCATTGAGATAACCTGTTAAGTTACCTTGATCAAAACTCAAGACAACGTGATATTTATTGTCTTTAATTACTTGAGTCGCTAACCATTCTCCTGCATTTCCAGACCATGCACCGAGTTTTAATTGATCACCATCGAGATAAATATTGAGACCACTTCCTGTGCCACCTTCTTCATAGATAACCTGTTTACCTGTGAGATCATCGGCTTTAAACCAAAGTTCAATACTCCGGGCGGTGGTGGCTAGAAGGTTAATATTATTATGATCGGGAATAGCAATTCCATCATTAACACCGTCAAATTTAACTCCTGTACTCCCAGCCACTAAACCAGGATTATTGAGAGTAGGACTACCTACATAAGTACCATTAACGGCAGTACCTAATGTGCCGATATTTGTGGCTGTTGTGCCGCTAGATTCGTTTAAACGCCAATGGGCAATTGCATTAGGAGTTGAAAGTGTGGGGGTTATTTGACGATATTTATCACTAACAGAGGCAATATTATTGTCCGTTAGGGAAACATTATAAATAGATTTGGGTAAACCACCGTCAAAGGTTTCACTGAGAATTTTATTTTCACGACTAGAGCGATCGCTTTGATCAATTGGTAGATAATAGGTTAAATTGGTTTCGACAGTTTTATCTAAGCGCTGATTCATATTGGCACTAATTTCTGTCTCAGTGCGGGCAGTTTTCCAAATCCGGACTTCATCCATTTTCCCAGCAAACTGATCTGTCCCAGATACCCATTGACCAATAAATAGATCACTATTAATATCAATCCCGTTGGAACTGCCGGTGAAATTAAGTTTACTGTCTAAAACTCCATCTACATAAAGTTTACCAGTATAGAAACCATCTCTAACTACTGCAATATGATGCCATGAATCATCATTAATTGCATTGATAGAACTAGCAGAGGGTTGGGTATTACCACCGGGCTGAAAGTTAAATTTTGTCTGTCCATTTTCTAGCCAAACCCGCCAATAATCTCCCGTACCAGTGCTGGTATTACTAGCACCGATTAAAGTACCATTCAGATCAGTGGTTTTAACCCATAACTCAACAGTAAAATTACTGGTGTTAAAATCAGCAAAACTAGCATCTCCGGCTTTTACTTGGACATAATCATTTACACCGTCAAATATTAAAGCTGTTTGTTCTGTTTCTCCCTCTAGAGTTAATATTTCCTTTCTGGGGAGGGGATCACTATTAACTGTTGTAGTGGTGATTGTAGCGCGATCGCCTTGATCCACAGGTAAATAATAAACTAGATTAGTTTCTGTGGTCGGATTGACTCGATTATCGCTATTAGTTTTAATTTCTGACTCTGTACGGGCAGTTTTCCAAATCCGCACCTCGTCAATTTGACCAGAAAAATAATTAGTCGCTTCACTGAAATTCAGGCTACCAATTTTTAAGGTATCGGTACTATTATCAAGATTAGTAGCCGCATAATTACTACTTTGAGTATCATTAACTCCATCAACAAAGACCCGACCAGTGCCAGTAGTGCCACTACTATAATCCCAAACTACTGCTACATGATGCCATTTACCATCATTTACGGCAGTATTGCCCTTAATATAGTTATTGCCAAAGCCAACAAAATTAACTTTACCTAATTCATTAATATAAAAGGCTTTTTCTCCTTTCTCCCAAATGGTATCACCATCACTTTTAACAAGAATGCTCTCTTTTGTACCTGTAGTTTTAATCCAGGCTTCAATGGTAAAGTCTTGATTAGCGAGGTTCAATCCCGTTGGTGTTGCCTGAACATAATCATTAATTCCATCTAAACTCAAGTAAGTGCGCGGTTGTCCAGCTAGGCTCAAAAATCCTTGATTATTCACACCCTCCGCTAAACTTACAGTACCATCAGCATTAACTGTAACTTGCGCTGACTGGCCTTCTTTGAGATTCCCGACAAAGAGTTTAGCATCAATGCCTAAAGTATTAAATAAATTAAGTTTAGCATCAATATCAATGCCACCTAAACCCACTTCAACAGAGGCTTTAGCTACATTAAAACCAAATAGGGTCAAAGAAGCATCGGCTGAGAGGGACAATCCAGTAGTGGAAAAGTCCAAATTGAGTTCTTTACTTTCATCTACTGTAGTAGTCTTTGGATCATCAATCCCTTCCAGGACAAACCAACCCAGACCTCCGATATCAATTTTTTCTAAAGAAAGAGAACCTTTATATACAGGGAGGCCAAATGAAGTAGTGGCACTATAGGAAAGCCTACCATCCCAACCCCAAGCACTAATTCCAGCATTAATGTGAGTCCCTTTGCGGAAAGGTTCTCCAGCAATAATGGTGGCATCTGGCATAAAGTAATATAGTGGATCTAAATCCCCATCACCATCACCATCAATAGACTCTATGGTAAGATCAAAAATTGAGTTTAGGAGATCAAATACATTCTCTACTTCATCAAAAGTATTGCTTAATTGACCCGCCGTAAAAGAGCCGACTGGACCTAAAAATAGATCCATTGCGCTGATCGGGCGATTAAGGGTTAGTCCAAAACCGTTGTTTTTAGGATCATTAATATCAAGGGAAATAAAAGCACGGAAGTCATAGTTACCAAATCTTAAATCCCCAATAAAGCCAATAGATTTTAGTGCAGTAGATCCAAAACCTATTTCTAGTGCTAACTGGCGAAATTCTGAATTAGGAATCCCAAAGGGGTTACGCCATCCTGATCCTAAAGTATCTAGGTTAAAATATCCTGATACACCATTTTTGGTCGGATCACTGGAAACTATTGTTTTGAAACCACCCACTAAATTTAATCCGGGTTCATTTTTTTGCACCGGATCATAACCTTGAAGGGTAATATTACCCGATAGGGCTTGAGTGGTGGTAAAGCCCATATTAATGGGGGTTAAACTATAATCTAAACCAAATCCGTTAAAATATAGTTCAAATGACTCGTCAAAATTAGGAATTTGGTAAGGAAACTTAACTACGGGCTGATCTAGCTCAAGATCGAGGTAAAGATTCAGACTTTCAGCGCCATCTGTGCCAAGTCCAACTCCTGCTAGTAACTGAGACTCAAATAATTTGTCTAAATCAAATCCCACATATTTATCAAGAAAACTTGTTATTTCCTTGGGCATGGGATTGTCAATTTTAATTGTCCCTGTCCAGTTAAATCCTTTTACATATTTCGGCTCTCTCCCTTCTTCATCAAATTTAGTATTGCCGCTACTAATCGTATATAGTGGGTTTTTGATCGTTAGACCTCCAGGCAGATCCAAAATCGAACTCAGGGAAAGGTTCGTGGTACTGAAATCTTTATATTCAACTTTATAGATGACTTGATTACCATCTTTTTTATTTTTCTCGTATTTTAAGGTTAAAATATCATCATTGCTTGGATCAGCGTCATTTCTTTCATTCAGTTTGATGGAAATATGAAATTCTTTCTTTTTATCACTTTTGCCAAAATAAATTTTTGGTTTATTTGCTTGAATCTTAGAAAAACCATTAAGGGCGGTATTGAGGTCTTGAATTGATGGGTCTATTGGTAGAGCGGGAAAACCTGTTTTATTTAAGGTGTTGATAAAGCTTTGAACATCTATTTGATAACCGGGTAAGGAATCTGCAACATTAAACTCAATCGCAAGATTTTTAAGATTTGAGTCTATTGTTAAGTTAATAAGATCAGTGTTTGGCACACTCTTTAAAGCATTAACCAAACCAGGAGCAGTTACGCCTATGGCATCGGTAAATTGATTAGTAGCAACTGCTAACTGAGAAGCTATGGTACCAAATTGAACCCCGTTTAAAATGATATCCATTGTTGGCTTCTCATTAGGGTATAGCTGAAAAATAAATCGAGGGTTACTAAAGATGGGATTGGTCTTAGGATCGTTAGGATTAATATTATTTTTTAAATCCTCGCCAATACTACCGGATTCACTGCCGCCAACAAAATCACTAAGTGTAAAATCATGGTTTACATCAACCCTAAAGGAATATATTCCGTCCACTGTGCGAGGCATTTCGGTAACGATTGCCCCATCGATATAACTGCCTACAATTGATTTAAGTTTACCCAATGAACCGGATAACTGTTGGGTGTCATACCCCTTGCCTTCTTTCAAGCCGTTTTTGATAATTTCTTCTAAATCTTTATCGTTAACTACACCATCGCCGTTATAGTCAACTACAGTCCAATAGTTAAGACCAGAAGCATTTTGACCAGTGGGTTTAATAACTCCGCTTATATTATTTAGATTAGACATGGTGATACCTCGGTTTTTACTTTATTGGATAACGAAAAAAATAATCTATTTACACAGCAATTCCAAATTCAAACGGCAACATAGAATACAGACATAATCTCGCTTCTATAAAAGTAAGAGAGATTAGGCTGATCTCTGAGATTTTTTGCATTTCCTCCTCGAATCTCAGTCTCTTGGAGAGTAAGTAACCGGCAAATAAACTTGATCAATCACTCAATAGAGCGTTACGTTGATTCTAAATATTGACATGAAACCTCTTTCCAGTAAGCACTTCGAGATTTTTGTCTGTTTGACTACACTCTGAGTTTGGAATTGCTGGTATTTCTTACAGTATGATACAAGAGACTAATTATGTAAGTGTATAAAAGTTACTTAAATTTCTAAAAAAGTTACTTTTTGTTCTAAAAAAGTTACTTTTTGAGGAAAATTATGATCAAAAACTACTGGCTGATTTTGGATCAAAGAAATCTCATATAGCAGTATTCAGTCGTATGAGGTGTAAAATAAGCTCTACAAAGCTTGCTAACTTAGCATAACAAATGTCGAAGAGCCTAAGTAGCTGGTTGCAATTAAATATAAAATGTGGGATAGGCATCCTGCCTGTCCACAGGCTAGAAGCCTGTTCTACGATCTAACAATTAATTAAGCCCACCTACTTATATGTTATTAATCAATGATTTTGGACAAGTTATTAATTATCTGAAAACTATCATTCCTCCAGATAGCTTAACTCCGGTGATGGAATTAATCTTAAAAGAAGTTTTATTAGAAAAGAGTTATTCTGAAATTGCTGAAGAAATTAGTTATGATGCTAATTATATTAAGCGGGTTGCTGCGGAATTATGGCAATTATTATCCCAATATCTCAATACTAAAA
>NZ_JADEWA010000656.1:0-2085 GCF_015207865.1 Dolichospermum sp. LEGE 00246 | reverse complement strand
GTTGAATAAATACAGATTTTTACTTTGTACTGAATTTTCTATGAATCCATCTATGATAAAATTATTTAATAATTGACAACTAACAACTGATAATTAATCAAATGAATGATTTTTGGAATACGATTTTAGACTTTGCGGAAACTACTACTACTAGAGTAGGAAAACAATTAATGCAGGATTTTGGCAAAGTTCAAGCTTCACAAAAATCTGATGGTAGCTTAGTCACAAAATCTGATAAATGGGCAGATCAAGAAATTCGAGATGCAATTGTTTCTACCTTTTCTGGTTACGGCATTTTGAGCGAAGAAAGTGATAGTGAAGATATGCTGCAAGCAGGTCAAACTTTTCCGAATACAGAATGGTGTTGGGTTATTGATCCTTTGGATGGGACAACAAATTTTACCAGAGGAATTCCGATTTGGTCTATTTCCTTGGGCTTACTTTATCGTGGAACTCCCATTTTTGGTTATGTTTACGTACCACCATTAAATCAAGTCTTTCATGGATTTTGGGCGGGTTCATCGGGCTTAACAACGCCAACGGGAGCATTTTTAAATAATCATCCCATTCATACCAGTAAAGATGCTCCCAGCAAAAACCACTTTTTTAACCTTTGTTCTCGCAGTACCGACATTATTCAACCAGGTTTTCCCTGTAAAATTCGGATGTTAGGAGTTGCTAGTTATAATTTTCTTTCAGTCGCCACTGGTGCGGTTTTGGGAGGAATTGAAGCCACACCAAAGGTATGGGATATTGCAGGTGCTTGGGTAATTGTGCAAGCTGCGGGTGGGACGTGGGTACCGCTCAATTCTGAGTCTTTTCCATTATCGCCGGGAGTAGATTATAGCGATCGCTCTTTTCCTACGATGGTTGTGAGTAATTCCGATATAGTTCCGATATTTACACCATTTCTAGAAAATGTAAAATTTTAATAACTAATAATTAAAACCGAATAATTATACTCCGCAAGGGAATAAATTGAGCTTTTGCGTAAAGGGGATATATGGATGTAAAAACGCAAGTTATTACCTTCTCAAGTATAACAACTGACAACTGACAAAATTATGAAAGGACTTTGGTTAGAAAATAATCAACTAGAATTACGCACCAATATTCCTATCCCTGAACCACCACCAGGAGAGGCTTTGGTGCGGGTTTTGCGAGCAGGAATTTGTAATACTGACCTAGAATTAATTAAAGGTTATTACCCCTATACTGGCATTATCGGTCATGAATTTGTTGGTATTGTCGAACAAGGTCCTAAACAGTTAATTAATCAAAGAGTCGTTGGTGAAATTAACGCCGCTTGTGGTAATTGTCGTTTTTGTCGTTGCGGACAACCAACACATTGCGAAAATCGCACGGTTTTAGGAATTGTTAACCGTAATGGTGCATTTGCAGAATATCTATCTCTACCTATTGAGAATTTGCATCTTGTCCCCGAAAATGTATCTACAGCAGCAGCAACTTTTACTGAACCCATAGCCGCAGCATTGGAAATTCAACAACAAATACAAATATCTAAGGATGACCGAGTATTAGTGGTTGGAGATGGTAAGCTAGGACAACTAATAGCCCAAACTTTAGCCTTAACTGGTTGTGAATTATTGGTAGTCGGAAGACACGAAGACAAATTAATAAATTTAGCAGGAAAAGGAATTAAAACAGGTTTAGCTGATAGTGTCACCGATAGATATTTTGATATCTCTGTTGATTGTACCGGAAATCCTGAAGGCTTTAATATTGCTCGTCGGGCTTTACGTCCTCGTGGGACATTAATCTTAAAAAGCACTTATGCGGGAAATCTTAGTTTAGATGCTTCCTCGTTAGTAGTAGATGAAATTACCCTGATTGGTTCTCGTTGTGGTCCTTTTGTTCCGGCGTTAGAATTGTTGGCGACGGGAAAGGTAGATGTCCAATATTTAATTGATAGTTCTTACCCTCTTTCTCAAGGTTTAGAAGCTTTTGAAAAAGCTAAAACTAAGGGGGTTTTAAAAGTGTTATTGGAAATGAGTTCGTAATCAGGATTAATAGAATTACAGCAAATTGTCATCAAACCCGGAACAAGAACCCCACCCCCAACCC
>NZ_JADEWA010000655.1:0-2088 GCF_015207865.1 Dolichospermum sp. LEGE 00246 | reverse complement strand
TTATATTATTTATTCCCAAGAAATTGTCAATAACCGGAAATTATTGATAACCGCTAAAAATTCATTTAATCCTGAAACTCTTTCCAGTCAACACTTGTAAGTTATTCTCTTCCGTCGAACTCAGGTCATATAACAACCTCGACGATTGATCCGTCGTCATTAACTTCTTTTGCTTTGGCGATTAGAGTGGCCTTCATATATTGCATTGTAGCAATATATTTAACTTCTGTCGAGTAGCAATATTATGATCCGAACGGCACAGTTGAGCGATCGCCCTAAATTTTTTTTAAAATAGTAACAGTAGAATGTATTAGCGTAGCGCATAATAAATAATAATTACAAACTAATCATAATTACAAGCAAAAAGGCGCGTTAAGTAATGCACTTTACAATATCTGGAATCATATTTAAGTATCTAATAGAGGCATAAGCAAAGGAATTGGGCGATCGCGGTTCTTTCTGTAAACGAGAAAATCACTATCGAGAGTAAAAATCAGACTACTAGGGTATAGTTCCGACATTCGGACTAATTCCGCATCTGCTAAAGAAACTGGTACTGATTGATAGCGACTTAATAATGTCATTACTGTCACCAACTCCGCATCCAAATCAAACTGAATAATGATCTGTTTCTGAGCTAACAATTGCAGTAAAATTTCTCGCCCCCTCTTTACTCGTTGTAACAAAAACCAACTTTCTGAAATCACCGCTTCACAAGTTAGTAATGGGGGAGCAATTTCCTTTAATTGTTCTGTTACCCAAGTATGGTGGACATCATTGCGGTCAATTAAAGCCAGTAAAATCCCTGTGTCAACAATTACCTGATAGTGCATTACTGGCCATAGCCCTGCATATAATCAGGATTTGTTGAAAGATCGCCTGGTCCCTCCCCTGCCCCAATCGAAGCTTGAGCTACCTCAAAAAACGAGAGGGAATTTGTTTCTAGAGACGTAGTGATTGCGTCCTGACGTTTTTTCCAAAGAGACTCTACAAAAGTTAACACCTGATACTGATCTTCCGTCGGTAATACCTCTACCGTTTGTAAAATTTGTTTAGATAAGGCAGACATACTAGTTATTCCTACAAAATACACGACCTTATAATTATGAAAAATATAACATTAACTTCTCCATAATAAAAGGCGAACTGCTTGCAGCAGCACTTCGAGATCGCCCTATAGGGAATGCGACAGCGAACCGCGACCTAGTAATCGCTATTCCTGTGAGTCGTGAGTTCGGGTGATCGCATAACATAGAATAGAATTATAACTGACTTCAAAACAGCAAACTATATGCTAGAAGCAAATGTACATGAGAACCAAGAGCTTTCTGGGCTAATCCAACAAGCGAACTCTAAGCGAGAAGCGATCGCCTTAGTTCAAGAAGGGCAACAAAAAGCAGTGCTGTTAAGTTTAGAAATGTTTCAACATTTGATAGGAATTAGCGATCGCCGAGAACAGCTATCAAACGATGGATTTGCAACTATGTCGCGGCAACTTTTTACCAAATCTGGATATGACTCAACTGACAAAATTATGGAACTCATTCAGGATGTAAAACAAGAAATATCCACAGAGAGAGCGCAGAGGCTAAATGACGGTGAAATCAAGTTCTAGTTTACCCAAATCGGTATTTATTGACACAAATATCTACATTCTGGGAGCGCTTGATTTAAACAGCGATGAGCAAACTAGAGTTATCTTCTCTCAAGAACTTATCGATCAAATCTTACGAGTTGGTAAACGCTTGCAAAACAAAGACTGGTCAAGTGGTCTGTTAACAAGACTTTGGCAGCAATTGAAAGTAGATTTCATATTTGTAGAAGACCAAGATATTCAAGCGATAGCTGATGCTGGCATAATTCCCCGTGAAGATGCAGGTGTTTACCTGACTGCCAAGCAAGGAAAAGCAAAATGTTTTGTATCCAGAAATTACAAACTAATTCGCGCACTTGTCGAGCAAACTGAAGAATTTGAATGTTTCACTCCAAGCGAATTCTTACAAAAATATGCCCCATAAGCTAGTAGTCTGTCAATCCAAAAATGACGGGTAAAGGCAAGTAGGGGGAGAAGAGGGGTAGGGGGAGTAG
>NZ_JADEWA010000654.1:0-2089 GCF_015207865.1 Dolichospermum sp. LEGE 00246 | reverse complement strand
GGGGTTAGGGGGTGGGGTTCTTACCAAACCCAAATTTTCCCGAAACTTCAAAACCGTCGGAGTCCGGTTTTCCGGTTCTATTTCCATCCCTGCTAAAATAGCATCATTTACCCTCTGACTAATGCCAGAATTATAATGCTTTGGTGCAGGTAAAGGTTCATCATCATATTTCCGGTTTTGTGCGGGTACGGGACTAAATTCACCCTCTTTGTTGAGTCCATCAGCCGTCAGCAGATAATATAAAGTAGCAGCTAAAGCGTAAACATCGGTATGAGGTCCAAAACTCCCTTTGCGACGATATTGTTCAATAGGTGCATAACCTTCTGTTAAAGAAGCTGTCATACTTTTAGTAGCAATACTGCGAGTTAAACCAAAATCAATTAAAACTGCTTCTTGTTTATTTTGGCGTAAGAGAATATTTTGAGGTTTAATATCCCGGTGTAAACTTCCTTTAGCGTGAATATATCCTAAAGCCTGACTAATTTGATCTATATATAATAGTGCTTCGCTTTCGGTAAGTTGTCCCTTTTGTCGAAGATATTGAAATAAAGTTACTCCATCAATATATTCCATTACCACGCCAAAAAGCTGACCTGCTTGAATGACTTCATGGACTTTGAGAATATGCTGATGATCAAAACCTTTAATTGTCAAGGCTTCGTTAATAAACTTAACCTGTTGTTCTGCAAAATCCTCTCGCAATTGCATTTGCTGATTGAGAGTTTTAATGGCGTAAATTTACCCGTGTTGGGTTCTAAGGCTTTGTACGTAGTCCCAAAACCACCGCTACCCAAGGGTTTACCTTGAATGATAAATCTACCGTTATTAATTTGTTGCTCTGGTTGCCAAATAATCATACCTTTGTTAGTAGATACGGTGGAGATTAATTTAAATATATCATTGCGTTGCGTTAGATCCCCGACTTCTTCAAGAAGTCGGGGATCTTGTCCTGGATGTTATAATATCAAAATATTTAAATCATAAGGAGTGGCAATGATGTTGTTAGAATTAAAGCGCATTCATGTACCACCAGGACAAAGAGTTATATTAGAAAATGTGACTTGGAAAGAATTAGAAACAATTATTGAAGAATTGGGAGAACATCGTGCCGCGCGAATTGCTTATGATAGGGGAAGATTAGAAATTATGAGTCCTTTACCAGAACATGAAGACGATAAAGAAATTATTAGCGATTTAGTTAAGGCTTTATTAGAAGAATTAAATATTGAGTTTAGATGTCTTGGTTCTACGACCTTTAAAAATCAATTTATGGCACAGGGTATAGAACCTGACCAATGTTTTTATATTAAAAATGAAGCTGTAATTCGGGGTAAAAAAAGATTAGATTTAACAATTGACCCTCCTCCAGATTTAGCTTTGGAAATTGATATTACTTCCCGTACCCATTTGAACATATATCAAGGTTTAAAAGTTCCTGAAGTATGGCGGTTTGAAAACGGAATTTTGCGAATTAATATTTTACAAGATGGTGTTTATGTGGAATCGAAATCTAGTTTAAATTTTCCTGATTTACCTTTAATTGAAGTCATTCCTCAATATTTAGAAAAAAGTCGAACTATAGGAAGAAATGCAACATTAAAGGCTTTCAGAAGTTGGGTGAATAGTTGATGATATATCTAGGAATTTTAATTGTGTGAATCAGGATGTCGAGGATTTGAGGATTTTCGGGATGTTGTTGGATGATTTTTGGTGGGAGTTTGAGGTTTTTTTGTCTGAATCAGGATGTCCAGGATTTGAGGATTTTTGGGATGTTGTTGGATGATTTTTTGTGGGGATTTGGTGATTTTTTGTCTGAATCAGGATGTCCAGGATTTGAGGATTTTCGGGATGTTGTTGGATGATTTTTGGTGGGAGTTTGAGGTTTTTTTGTCTGAATGAGGATGTCGAGGATTTGAGGATTTTCGGGATGTTGTTGGATGATTTTTGGTGGGGATTTGGTGATTTTTTGTCTGAATCAGGATGTCCAGGATTTGAGGATTTTTGGGATGTTGTTGGATGATTTTTTGTGGGGATTTGGTGATTTTTTGTCTGAATCAGGATGTCCAGGATTTGAGGATTTTCGGGATGT
>NZ_JADEWA010000653.1:0-2096 GCF_015207865.1 Dolichospermum sp. LEGE 00246 | reverse complement strand
CCAAATCCTACCTTTAAAACGTCACCGTCTAAACTGATATGGTAAATACTCATTAAATAGCACTGGATTATAAAATAATTAAAACATGACTCAAGTAATTTCCTCAAGTAAAACTTCAATCAATTAAATCTCCCAGCTTATATGCCGGATTGTGTGTGATGCAAATCACGTATTTACCTAATTTCGGATCAAAAAAAGCGATCGCTCCGTAAATATGAGCTAATTTATGTGCCAACACAAAAGCCACAGGAATAGAAACGGGTCCATTAATCCTCAGCAGTTGTCCTCCTGTAAGTTCCCCCGACTGTGCCATTTGCTCTAACTTAGTGGCAGCATCTTTCACAATCTGGTCATTTTGGGCAGGTTCACCAAAACTCAACCGCAAAATATCGTCCTTGAACTCGATGTTGTAAGTAGTCATTACCTTTACTGATTCACTGACTATTACATCATACATGGCATTGGAAGCAGCCTATTCCAGATTAGTCTATGCTGGAACTATCCCCAAGTTCTAGTAAAGTGTCTGAGCAAATTTTTTCTGATGTCCCCCAAGTAGAACTGTTGCAATGGTTAGCACGCGGTTCTCTCAAGCAAAATCTTCTCCGTGCTATTCGGTTGTGGGTGTGGTTACGTTCTTTATATGGAGAAGGTCAAGATCATATATTCTTAGAGGATGGTTTTACCTTGGCAGATTGGAAAACCGCTTTCTTTGGTTCTACACACCCCAAAGGAGAAACAATTCCCGATTTCCATGACCCTAACTGTCATTGTGTAAAAACTACTGCTGACTGGTTGTTTGATGCCAAAACTGGATTGAATCAGGAAACATGGAAACATTCTTTATTATCTCATATTCATATCTCTAATTTAGATGAAATCCTCGAAAAACGATTATTTGGGGTAACTCGCCGTTCTTTACAAGCAGATTTACAAATCTTAGTAGAATTAGGTTGGTTAGAAAATAGAGAACAAAAATACCATCGAGTTCAATATTTACCTTCTCGTCCTATTACTAGCAAACACAATTATAATGAATTACATTTTCTCAATCAAGAAGATTTAGCGGAAATTGCTCAAAATCTATCTCAACAAATTGGCGGAATTCGGCGGTTATTGTTTAAACTAGACTATGTGGTAACTGCCGTAGACGAAGTTGGAAATTGGCAGGATGAACTCCGAAAAATCTGGGAACAAAAACCAGTGCCACCTATTAACTTAATTTATAATAGTGCCAGACTAAGAGAATCTATAGAATGTTTGGTTTATCCTGTTTGCATTTATTATGTACAACGTGCAGTTTATTTATGTGCTTTTGGGGAAAGTCCTGATAGAAAAACAGATTGGTATAATTTTCGGTTGGATAGAATCGAAAACATTACGCCAATTGAATGGACAAGTCCTGGGATTCCCAAAAATCTACAACAAAGATATCAACAAAGAAATTTGCCAAATCCAGAAGAAATAGAATTACAAATGGATAAGGCATTAGGGTTTGATTTCTATTTAGAATCTCGACTGATGCTGCTACGATTTGAACGAGATTATCATGACCGCTACATTCGGGATACATTTCGCCATGAAACTTTTAAATTGATTGGCTATCAAAAAGCAAAAAGTTTGATTCAAAGTTCTGTAGTTAGTTCAGAACACAAGGCAGAATTATTAAAGGTTATCGCCAATCGTTCCCCAAAGGATGCTTATTACAGTCTTCAGTACCGACATGGGGATTATAACGTAACTATGCGGTTAAGAGCTTGGCGACCAAGGGTAGAAATTCTCTCACCTTATGATTTAAGACAGAAAGTTACAGCCGATATTGTTAAGGAAATAGGACTTTACCAGAATAATTGGCCAATTTAATGCTTTACTATTTGTAATACAGTAACTATTGACAATTAATCTGCTAAATTTTACACTCATATAAAGACAAATTTGGCAGACCTAAAGCGGGGTCAAAAACCCTGGAGATTCGCCAAACAGCCAGAACCTTGACAACTAAATACTTTCAGCGTTTCATTAGTTTCAGTTTGTGCTTGACCCGAAGCCTGAAATAAGGTTTTTTGAGAGGTCCGCCAAAATCGTCTCTGGATTCCGCC
>NZ_JADEWA010000087.1:0-14673 GCF_015207865.1 Dolichospermum sp. LEGE 00246 | reverse complement strand
ACCCTAACCCTCCCCTTGTAAAGGGGAGGGAACTGGATTTTTATTGTTTCCCCCCTTGTAAAGGGGGGACTAAGGGGGGTAGCAATGTGATGAAAATTACGGAATACCACTTTTCAACCATCCTCTTAGAACTAATACTAAGAAGCCTAAAAAGACAGAATGATTATTTGAATCATTGAGCCACATAAAATATTGGTTCAGGACAGTTACGCCCAGACACAGCCTCGCCTTCTGATTGCGTAAATTGCCAGGAAGATATCAAGAATGGGTTTAAGTTTTAGTCGCACCTAATAGGGAATCACTATAGTCCATTGATGTCAACTTAAGTTAGAAATAGCTTATGTATTTTCCTCCACACCCGCCCAGAAACGAATTTCCGGGCTAATAACCAAAGTAAACTTTAGTTTACTAAACAATTTAAAAAATTTTCTAGTTATTCAGTCATCTTCAGATGACTTTCGCTATGAGACTGGGAATTTATTCCCCGTCGGACTATGGGTTTTACGTTAAGTTTACACCAGTGACTATAGTCATAGTATATCATAGCTTTTGACGGTGATACTGATGAAACTACTGAATCTCATGAAAATTTAGGAAAAATTCATTTTCTGAACCCTGAATCAGAATTTACAGTTAGATATACTAAACACGGTTGGGACATGGACTTTTACGAAATTACGAAAAACCTAGATTTGTAGGGGTAAAGCAAAAGCTGATATGTATCAACTTAACGTAAAACCCATAGCCCGCAAGATTGGATTATCTTTTGTGTGGAGTTCTCCCAAACAATCTGTTGAGAAGAGCGTTTTAAGTATATTCACGTATGTGGTCAGGGGCTACATCGAAGTATTATGCTAATTTAATTACTTTTAAAGCAGTAATCTCCAACCATGTTTTCATTATAAACATTGAATTATAAAAATATTATAGACAATTGATTTTTTTTTTATACAATTAAGATTAGATCCAATTAATTAGGTCATTAACCTAACTTACCATCATGCCTTCTTCCTCAACTATCAGTAGGAAATATACAGGTGGTGTCAGCGGCATCTCCAACAACAACACCACACTTGCATTTACAACCGGGAATTATCTAATCACTGCTACAGGCACTACTAACGGCATCTTGAACAGCGGCACTATTCAATTTAACAGTGGTAACGATAAAATCACCGCGACAGGTGGTAGTTACGGCATCTTGAACAGTGGCACTATTCAATTCGGCGATGGTAACGATAGTGTCACTGCTACAGGTAGTTACGGCATCTTGAACAGTGGCACTATTCAATTCGGCAATGGTAATAATAAAATCACTGCTACAGGTAGTATTTACGGCATCTTGAACAGTGGCACTATTCAATTCGGCAATGGTAACAATAAAATCACCGCTACAGGCAGTAGTTCCTACGGCATCCAGAACAACGGCACTATTCAATTCGGCACTGGTAACGATAACATCACTGCTACGGGTAGTCTTGGTCTATTAAACAACGGCAGCATTCAATTTGGTACTGGTAACGATAGTATAACGGCTAAGGGTAGTAGTTCCTACGGCATTGAGAACTATGGCACTATTCAATTCAGTGGTGGTAACGATAGTATAACTGCTATAAGTAGTAGTTCCTACGGCATCTTGAACAGTGGCACTATTCAATTTGACAATGGTAGCTCTACTAGCGTTGACACTATCACTGCTACAGGTGGTAGTTACGGCATCTATAACAACAGCGGTGCTATTCAATTCAGCGATGGTAACGGTAACATCATCGCTACAGGTGGTAGTTACGGCATCGGGAACTATGGCGTTGATAGTCGTTACACCAGCGGCGGCACTATTCTATCCGGTAATGGTAACGATAACATCACTGCGAAAGGTGGTAGTTACGGTATTGACAACGAGGGCATTATTGACCTCGGCGGTGGTAACAATACCATCACTGCGACAGGTGGTACTTACAGCACCTCCACCAGCACTACTCAATCTTCAAATAGTGGCTCTAATAACTCTGGCAGCGGTTGTAACGAGGACGACGAGGACGACGACGACCGATACAGCAGTAGTCGGTCTTCAAGTAGTAGATATGGTCGCTCTACCAGAGGTCGTGACGACGACGACGACAGACGCAGTAGTCAAGGTTGCGGCGATGATGATGACAGATCATCTAATAACAGTTCTAATAGCAGTGGCTCTAATAACGTTACTACTACTACCTTTACTATTACAGGCAATGGTGCTGGCATCCAAAACAGCGGCACTATTCAATCCGGTAGTGGTAACGATATCATCACCGCTATCGGTGGTCTTTACGGCATCCAGAACAGCGGTAGTATTCTACTAGGCGATGGTAACAATACCATCACTGCGACAGGTGGTAGCTACAGCGTCTCGACCCGCACTACTCAATCTTCAAATAGTAGCTCTAGCGGAGGTTGTGACGACCACGAAGACGACGACCACGATTACAGCCGGAATAGTCAATCTTCAAGTGGTAGATATAGCTCTTCCAGCGGTCGTAACAACGACGATAGCCGCAGTGGTCAAGGTTGCAATGATAGCTCTTCCAGAGATTGTGACGACGACAACCGGAACAGTCAATCTTCAAATAGTAGCTCTAATAAAGTTACTACTACTACCGTTACTACTACAGGCGATGGTGTTGGCATTGGCATCCAGAACGCGAACACTGGCACTATTCAATTCGGCATTGGTGACGATAGTATAACGGCTAAAGGTGGTCTTTACGGCATCCAGAACAGCGGCACTATTGACCTTAGCGATGGTAAGAATACTATCACTGCTACAGGTGGTACTTACAGCGTCTCGACCAGCACTACTCAATCTTCAAATAGTAGCTCTAATAGCTCTAGCGGAGATCGTGACGACGATTACGAAGACGACGACCACGATTACAGCCGGAATAGTCAATCTTCAAGTGGTAGATATAGCTCTAGCAACGGTCGCGACGACGACAGCCGCAGTGGTCAAGGTTGTAATGATAGCTCTGATGAAGGTAGCTCCAATAACGTTACTACTACTACCGTTACTACTGGCAATGGTGTTGGTATTGGCATCCAGAACGCGAACACTGGCACTATTCAATTCGGCATTGGTAGCGATAACATCACTGCTACAGGTGGTCTTTACGGCATCGAGAACAAGGGTAATATTAACCTCGGCAGTGGTGACGATAGTATCACTGCTACAGGTGGTACTCAAGGCATCTATAACGATGGTACTATTAACCTCGGCGATGGTAACGATAGTATTACTGCTATAAATGGATTCTCCGGTAGTGGTTATGTTCTTTTAGGAGCCGGTAACGACGTTGTATCGGGTTTTGGTACGGGATACTTTGTTGGTGGGGACGGTGTGGACACCTTGAAATTATCTAGTAGTAGCTATACTCTTGGTTCTACAACTGTTAATAATGAGAATTTTGTGACAGTTACGCAAGGTGCTACAACTATGAATGTATTTGGTTTTACTAACTTAATCGTTGGCAACCAATCCTATTCTTTTAGTAGTCTATCTAGCACTCAAGTAATAACTGCGTAGTATAAATTCTTTAGCAAAAATTCCTTTCTGAATACCGTCAAACCACGCAATTTATTATGTCAGGATTTTGCGAAGTTTGGCGATTTTTTATGCTGAAGTTCCCCTTGCTATCCTACTGCTAATGCTGGGTTTCACTGCGTTCGACTCAACCTTGTATCTTAGAGGAAGTGGTAGAGTGGTAGACCGTCCCAACCTTAGTCAGAAAAGACCGTTTTGTAGTAAGTATCACCGTTGGAGGGTTTTGGTGGGAAGTACCCGCACCACAAGAAACTTTTAGGAATTTTGTTAATTGGAAGTCTCTTAATTCAAGGATTTTCACGTTGTTATTTATTATCACATTCACGAACCAGTATCCTAGATTTTCTCATACCTTAGATAGATATATAAGCAGGGAATCATTAATATAGTGAGGGTCAGAAAGTTTATGCCCATCATGTAGGTGTTAAGACGGTTATCAGGTATGTATCGCAAACGTCAGTTATCAAAAATCTTCACCAAATTGATTCGGCGGTTTTTGACCCACTCAAAAAAACAAATTATTTGGTTACTGTGGACTACTTTCGGTACTCGGAAACAATGGAAAGTAACAACCGCAGGTTTCGTATTACCGACAGTGGCAATGGTCTCAATGGTAGTAGTATTATTGACCACTACTATTATGTTACGTTCCTTTGACCGAGCCAAAAATGCTAGTAATGTCCGCATTAACGAAATTGTACTTAGTGCTGCTATTCCAGCAATTGATCGCAGTCGAGCTAAAATCAACAAACTCTTTGAAGATATATCATTACCAAAAATCACCCCCACAGACGCAGAATTATATAAAGTTCTTGATGACATAAACAATATAGACAACATTAATAAATACACCTTTGCAGACGAAACCAAACTGCAAATAAGTTTTGATATTAGTGGCAATAGTATAATTGAGCAACCTACTACAAATACATCATTATATGATAACGAAACAGTAAATACAGCCTGGAAATTTCCTGTTGATACTGACAATAATGGGAAATTTGATAGTTACACTCTCTATGGCATTTTGTTTAGAACTCCCAGAAATATTAGTGGTAAATATGCACGAGCGAGAAACCGCTTAGAAGCCAGAACTTCACCAATGGTCAAAGGAATTTTAGATGCTAATTGCACCACAAATAACAACCCAATATTGGTCGGTAATACAGGTTGGATTAAACAAAATAATGAGCTAAAAAAATCCTTTTTTGTTTATACAGCTACAGTACCAATTATAACTTTGCCTAGTGATACTACCAATTATGAGAAATATCAAGGCAGTAAAGGTTTTGCCGCCCTAGAATATCAACAAGACCGCATCCAAATACCACCCAGTAACATTGCTATTTATAACGATGATCTAGAAATTAATCCCGATACAGCCCTAAATCTTAATGGTGGAATATTTACTAATAGTAATTTTTTAACAGGTGGTTCTGGTCAAGTTCAATTATATCAAATCAGTAGTAAAGAATCCTGTTATTACAAATCTAAAAATTCTAAAATTATCGTCGGTGGAAATTTAGGAGCAGGTGGTTTTAAAAGTGCAGGAACTACCACAACTAAAGTTGATTTATTCAAAGGTACCACTACTAATCCTGCTGCTTCTACATGGGAGGCATCTGTTACTAACAGTTCTAGTAACCTCATGTACAATAACCTCGCTTATATAAATCGGATTAATAAACTGATTGCTAGTCAATTTGCTAATGCTATTAGTAGTGATCCATCCGAAGTAAAAACAGGTATTGAAAATAAAAAACAAGATTTAGGTTTATCCAGTTTCACAACAGCGGAATTTGATGCAATTCGTCGTCAACAATTACAGCTTTATTTCCAAAAACGGACTCGTCGCGTACCTTATCAAGAGGTTAATTTTGCCAGTACAGAGACATTTCCTGCTAATGTACTTCAAGGTAGTGGTGATAAATTGCGTCCCATTGATAAATGGATGTATGCCACAGATCCCAGTGATGGTAAAACAGGGACAGGCTACAGTACATTAACTTTAAATGCTACGGGTACATCTCTACAACCACAAGCTACAGAACCACAGGCACTTAAAAATACTGGTGGTGTAGAAACTACGTTAGGTGACAGAGTTATAGTTAGCAATAACTTATCGGAAATCTGGTGGGATACAACCGCAGCAACATCTTCAGGAAATAATGTTCCTGAACAATGGTGGAATACAAGTAACAACCCCAAGGGATTTTTAGGGAATAGTATTACCCATGCACAAGAAATTAGTGGGATTAAATGGAATGCAGGGGATACAACTAAAACTCGGACAAGACAATCTTTTGTGCAAACAGAACCATTAGCAAATTTAGCAGATACAGGTAGAGATGGTGCATGGGAATTAGACGCAGCTAAAATTCCCAAAGATATTACAGAACCGGTGGGTGGTTTGCGAGTTGTTACAGGTGCAGGAGTATATCTGAGTGCAGCAGATACTACAACTACCGTCAACAGCACAGTTAAAGAAATATGGTCAGATACTCTGCCAGTTCCTGGGACTGCACCAACGACAAAAACCATTGCCCCATACTATCTATATGATTCTTCCATTACATATAAATGGCGTGAGATCACCAATGCTAATACACCATATTTGAAAATGCGGGCTACAGCAGTATATCATTACAAATCTGCTAACTATAACGCTAAAATACCTACTCCTATAGCTTGTGTGAGTAGTTTTTATGTTCCTACCAACAGCACTACTGCCAAAAATCTCACAGGACTGCCTTGGAATGTTGCTACGGGTGGACTATCCAATAATGGCATAGTTTATCCTGCACCTACATCTACTAAAGGTGAGAGTCATTATGCTAAAGTCTTAAACTATCTATCTCAATTAACTTATCCCAATGGGCGATTAATAGATGATGGCTTACTGGTCAAAGCATTAGCAAAAACAGCAAACCGGACTATTTCTGAACAGTCTACTATTGATGCTCAAATCTGCGCCCTACAAATTCTGGATGGTACTATTAGTCCCAGTAATTCCGTCATTCCTCATGGTGCAATTTATGAAACATCATTATTGGACTCCAGGGAAATTGTCCGTAATAGTTCATCTAATAATACAACCTATGATTATCCCATCATAAACAGACAACCTTTAGAAATTCGGGCTACTGTGTTGGACCTTAACCAACTGCGAACAAAAACCATTGGTACTTCCTCACCATCGCAAGAATACTTATTACCTAGTAGTGGTATTATCTACGCAACTCGTAATGATGCTTTACTAGATGCGTCTGGTACATCAGGCATACAAACAGACGCGCAAAAATTAGTAAGTCCTGTTGACCATATTCTTGATTCTACTCGTCGTCCCAATGCAATTATGCTCATCAATGGAAGCAAACTAGGACGGGGAACAACAAATACTTACCGAGAAGAAGAAAAAGGTTTAATTTTAGCCAGTAATTTGCCCGTATACATTAAAGGTAACTTTAATCTCCATACTCAAGAGGAATTTACACAAACTCTAGCAAATGACTGGAATAATTTTTACACTCGTACTAGCACCAACCTTAATCCTAACTTTGCTTGTCGTTCTGGTAATCCTCAACTACCCAATTGTCCTACTGGGGATGAATGGCGACCTGCAACAGTGTTAGGTGATGCTGTTACCTTGCTTTCTGGCAACTTTAGAGAAGGTTTTCGTGATGAAGGAGATTATGACTGGAACAATAGTCTAGTTGGTACACCAGCGCCAGGGTTTTCCGCAGTTAATTTCTTTGGTGCAAATGGTAAATGGGCTGATATAAATAATTCTGGTTTTCCTAAAGACTTTGATACAGCCACAACAGGATACCAAGGTAGTTCCTATGTAAATAACTTTGTCACACCACTGGTGAGGATGATACCAGCCAGACAGTATGCTTATGAAATTTGTAGTTCAGCAGTGAAAGACGAATGTTTTTGTAGTGCAACGAATACCACTGCTCAATGTGCTGTCAAAACTAAACGCTGGACAATAAATAATGTTGCTTTCAATGGATATAACAGTTCTAGCGGAAATTCAAATGGTTGGGAAGCATTACCATTTAAGCGGCTGGCTTTGAAACGTAATTTAACTACCACGTTGCTAACTACTCCTCTAACTATCTACGGAATTCCTGCCAGTGGCAATAAACTAGCAGAATATCCAGTAGGTGGCACAACCTCACCAGCACTAGCCCTAGACTCCAGTGGTAATCAATTTCTTGTTCCTTGGTTGCTACCCAATAGTAGTAATGTATTTGAACCAGTTTTACAAATCCAAAAACCCTTTGCCACTGAAACTGACTCTACTAACACTACAGTCATAAGTAGTGTGACTAATACATCAAAAACACCAAAAGAGAATCAAGATAGTAGGAACTGGTTGCAGCCAGTATTAGCAGACACTACTTTTAACTTGAATGTCGCCGCAGGAGATAGTCCTGCCCGTCCAACAGAAGATAATGGTGGTTTACAAAACTTTACCCGGTTTATGGAGAATTGGGCATCTTCTCATGGTCAAAAAACAGCAAAGATTTCTGGTTCTTTTATCCAGTTGAAAAAAAGCACTTATGCTACGGGAACATATAACGTCAATGTGGGAGCAAGTAGCATTGTATATGCTATTGTGACTGATAGTGGTGCAACTACAGGTTATCTTCCTCCTAGGAGAAATTGGAGTTATGATGTCGCGCTTTTATCCCAATCTCCCGACAGATTCGCTAGTAAATTGGTACTCACATCACCTGATTTACCAGATGAGTATTTCCGGGAAGTTGGCAAAGATGATAAATGGGTAGAGACTTTGTTATGTGCTAAAACGACCAATTCCGGTACTCCCTACGCCCTAGCTCAAAATCAACGCCCTTCTACCTGTAAATAATGAAACCCAAATCACAATCCAAAACATTATTTTACCGTGATTCCGGCTTTACAATTATTGAATCACTCATAGCTATGGTTGTAGTTAGTATTCTCCTAGTATCTATCACTCCTATCTTAGTCCTGTCGACAGCTATTCGTGTTCAATCCCGGCGCGTAGAAAAAGCAACTCAGGCTGCAAATACTTTTATTGATGGTATTAAAACTGGTTCAATTGTTACGGGTTCAAGTACAGCACCAAGTAAAAAAATTACTTTAGACCCGACAACGGTCAGAACTTCCGCAGATTATCTAATTGGTATCACACAAATGCCAGTTCCTAAAAGCAAAAGCGATGTAGATGTAAACTTGTATCTCTTGAAAGAAGATGGAAATACTTGTATAGCCAGTGATTCAGCTTGTCAACCAGACCATACAAATCTATTCAACGAGTTTTATGTTCAAGCTATGCCCATAATCGTTAATGGTATTCATCCAAAAACCAGTGGTTATCGTCTAGCAGTTCGGGTTTATCGCTCAGATGTTGATTTTAGTAAGCCTCTTTTAGCGAGTACAAGTAATGCCAAAAAAGTAGCTTCATCTGTTGTGTCTGGTATAGGTAATCAGCAAACACCATTAATAGAAAGAACTGTTGATATTGCCCACAGTAATACTACATTTCAGGCTCTATGTTACCGACTTGGACTGGGAAAAAATCAGAATGGTAATAATCAATTTTGTCAATAAATTGCGGCTCTACCGTTCCCTTTATCTAAGAGGATGTTTGAAAAGTTTTTAATGTATAAATAAACCCCTTTGGTAAACCTCTCCAGTATTAAATGTTATTCCTTTTCCCTCTCCTAAGAGGAGAGGTTTTGAAACCCCCCATTCCAGCTAAAAAAGTTTTTTCCTTTTCCTTCTCCTTTTACAGCAATTCTCGTTTTCACGAAATTACAGTCATTGCAAGGGAAGGGAAGCAATCACAACCCTATCTAAGAGGATGTTTTAAAAGTATTAGATGAAACCGATAATCTCCAAAAACCTAACCCCCCTGCCCCCTTCCCTACGAGGGAAGGGGGTTTTCAAAGCCTCTCCCCGCTTCGGGGAGAGGTTTGGAGAGGGGTTTGTTTATACATTAAAAACTTCTCAAACACCCTCTAAGTAATTGGACAAAAATATTTACAGTCATTGCGAGGGAAGGGAAGCAATCACAACCCTATTTAAGTAATTGGACAAAAATATTTACAGTCATTGCGAGGGAAGGGAAGCAATCACAACCCTATCTAAGTAATTGGACAAAAATATTTACAGTCATTGCGAGGGAAGGGAAGCAATCACAACCCTATTTAAGTAATTGGACAAAAATATTTACAGTCATTTCGATTCGTTCCATTCCCAATCAATACTGTTCGGTTAACGAAAATTTCTACGTAAACAACCTATTGTATAAAACCAACAAATCATTGAAAATGTTGGGTTTCGTTCCTCAACCCAACCTACGTATTTTTGTTTTTTAGTCTTAACCGAACAGTATTGCATTCCCAATGACATTGTGTAATTAATTCTGTCTCACTACTTACTCCTGCTAATGTTGGGTTATGCCTTCGGCTCCCGTAAGGGATACACTTCGTTCAACCCAACCTACATTAAATTAAAAGGTGAAATTAGATGATGATGAAAATGCTGAAATTGATCCTTGTAAATCAAATCAAAGTTTCTAGATTTATCCATAAATCTGGCGGTTTTACGCTCATTGAATTATTGGTAGCTTTGGTAATTGCATTTTTGATTATTGCACCATTATTCAACTTTATGATTAGTATCATAACCGCAGAGAGAGATGAACAAGCTAAGGCAAATTCTGACTTAGAAATTCAAACTGCACTTAATTATATTTCTCGTGATTTACAACAGGCTGTTTATATTTATGATGCTGCTGGTATTAATGCTATAAAAGCTCAAATGGCTTACCAAAGTGATAATACTAAAACTCCTATATTGGTTTTTTGGAAACGGGAATTAGTTAGTGGTGTAGTTCCCACTGCATCAGGAAATGATGATACTTTTGTCTATTCCTTAGTTGTTTATTATTTAATCAAAGATAGTAATACAACTTGGTCAAAAGCGGCTCGTATTGGTAGATGGCAAATTAAAGATGGTGTAGAACTTTCTAGTGGTGTAATTTGTACCGGATATGATAATAAAAAGTATGTTAATAACAAGAATTGTCCCAGTCCAGGTTTTGCTCCATTTCATGATTATTTTCAAGACTCTGATAGTTTAGAAATAGGAATGAACAAATGGAAGAAAAAACCTGAAATTACTTATACTGCTGATGCTATAGTGTTGATTGATTATGTAGATCAAACTACAGATTCGCCACCAGCAGCTACTTGTCCTAGTGATATCGCAGCTACAACTACAACACAGGGAATTACTTGGTCAGCAATTAAGTCAACGAGTATGACTGGTTTTTATGCCTGTGTAGATAGAGCGAATACAACAGTGCAGGTATTTATTCGAGGCAATACCCTGGCTCGTATTTATAATAGTGAAAATGCAATCAAATATACAGAGACTAGAAAAAAATTTTTTCCTACAACCATTGTGAGAGTGCAAGGACGGGGATTTTTATATAAATAAAGATATCAACTAATTAGTAGCTATAAAAAATCAAATATCAGTAAAAAACCGCTATGTAAAAAGGCATTATATATAGCAACATATATATAGCAATTCCCAAGCTAAAAAATACACCCCACCCGCGCCGTCGCGTATCCTCCCCTTGGTAAGTGGAGGGTTGGTGAGGCAATACTTGTCGGTTAAGGAAATGTAGGTTGGGTTGAGCGACAGCCAAACCCAACAAAATCCTTGATAATGTTGAGTTATGGCTGATGCCTCCGGCGATAGCGAAGCGCTGCTGCAAGCAGTTCGCATGGGATACGTAAACGTTCCCCAACCTACCGGATAATAACTTTTTAGGCTTAACGGAGCAGTATTGGTTGGGGAACGGAATTTTGTATCTCATTAGAGTGGGTTAAACCAGTGCTTTTAAGATAGTTACCGACTTCTAACATTGTCATTCGCGCCAGCGTGCCGGAGGCATCTAGCTAACATTACCCCAGAAATGGGAGGCTCTTCGGAGCAAAATATTATGTCCAAAGTATTTGTTTTAGACACTGAAAAAAGACCACTAGTACCGCAAGGCGGAAGTCAAAAGTCAAAAGTCAAAATGAAGACATCCTGGAGGTTTAGATGATTTATTTATTAAATAGGCGATTTCAGGATGGGTTTACTTTAATAGAAATGATTGCGGTGGTGTTAATGATAGGGATATTATCAGCGATAGTTGCACCAAACTGGTTAGCGTTTATGAAAACTCGCAACTTAAATGTTGCCCAAGATCAAGTTTATCGAGCCATGCGTGAAGCCCAAAGCCAAGCCAGAAAGGAAAAGTTAACTTACCAAGTTAGTTTTCGAGAACAAAATAATATTGTGCAATGGGCAATTCATCCGGCTACAATTAACCCATCTAATGCTCAATGGAACGACTTAGATACTAGTGTGAGTTTAGATTCAGAAACCACATTAGAAGAAGTAGCTAATGGTGTGAGACTAGTCCGATTTGATTACATAGGTAGTGTAAAAGTTCCATTAGGACAAATCACCTTATCTAGTAAGTCTGGTGGCAAAGCAAAGCGCTGTGTTATTGTTTCTAATATATTAGGTGCAATGCGAACCGCAAAGGAAAATAGTAAACCTGAAAGTAGTAAATATTGCTATTGATTTAGGAATGATACTCGGATACCCGACTTGTTAAAAAAGTCGGGTATCTATGACACTTCATTAAAAAAACACTAAGTAGGTGAACACAATAAAACCAAACTGTGTAAAGAAACGTAAAATCGCCCAAACCCTCTTCACTCTTGCCTCTTGCATGAGTGCCTTGCCATAACGACAATTTTCAACGCCAACCTACTTATATGATAGAGCAAGTTATTGCGGCTTTTGAACGGAAAGATTATCAAACAGCAGCCAAATTAATCCAACAAATGTTGGTAGAGTCCCCGGATAATCCTTGGGTACAATTGTATTTTGGTAAGTTAAAAGAAGTTTCTCATCAATTCCCAGAAGCTGAAAAAGTATATCGTCAATTACTCCGCACCACGACTCATAGTAAAATTATTTCTCAAGCTCGTCAAGGTTTACAGCGATTACAAGAAGTTAAACAAGAAGAAAAACAAAGAGCTATAGTTAAATCTATATCTGCACCTCATAACAATGAACTGGGAATATTAGTTTTAGAACCGATTAATAATGAACTCAAAACCAGCGCCGCCAGCAATTTTGCCCAAATTATGCAAGTAGACGTTTACACAGCAAGAATGATATTACCTAGCCAAAATTGGCGAGTTTATCGCATTGCTCAAGTCGGAGAATTAGCATTCTATGGAACACAATTACAACAGGCTGGTATTCCCTGTTTTTGGGTAAGAATTCCCCAAATTCAACAGATTCAAGTATTTCAAGTTAAACATTTATCAATAAATAAATCTCAAATCAAGGTAGTTTGTCAAAATGAAGCAAATCAAACTGGTTCGATGAGATTTGATTTATCAGAAGTTACTAATAGAGTAATGGGACTTTTACCACTTTTTGAGCAAGTTATAGATGTTAATGCTAGAGGTCAACTAGAACGAAAAACTAAAACTCAAGATTATGCTCAATTTTGTGATTTACATCTACCAAATAGACGGAGTATTTTGCGAATTTATGATCAAGGCTATGAATTTCAACAAGGTTTAGACTCTCAATCTCAAGCTAACCATAATACTATAAGAATAAACTGGAATAATCTAATGGTATGGATTGAGAAACAGTTACCTGAAGTTAAGGTGTGGTCAGATTTTCAACCCTTTGCACAAATAGTTATAGACCAAACGGACATCCTCAAACAAATCCCATCTCAGATTAATCTATTTCGTAGAGAACAAAGTAATTGGGATGCAGCTTTTCATTTATATAGTGGGATTATCTTTACTAAAAATGCTTCGTAGGGTGGTTGACAGTATTGGAGATTATAAATCGCTACTATAAGTAATTGGACAAAAATATTTACAGTCATTGCGAGCGAAGGGAAGCAATCACAACCCTTGGAATTGCTTCATTTCACTTCGTTCCATATGGCTAACGCCACGCAACGCTTACGCAATGACATTGTGTAACTAATTCTATCTCACTACTTACAAACAAAGTCCACGCAGGTGGACTAATGCAAAATTAGTTTTATCTGTATATACTCAAAACGGTTTGATTGTTTGATTCTAAACGTAGGGGTTTAGCAAGAGCTTCATAGGTGTCAACTTAAGCTCAAATCCCTACCACATCTCGTTCCTAGTCTCTGACTAGGAATGCAGTTGATGAGGCTCTGCCTCTAATATCATTGAAGGCAGAGCCTTCTAGAATTCATTCCCAGTCAGAGCAGGGGAATGAGATGACTTGAGTTCTTTGCGGGATAGAGGTTTTACGTTAAGTTGACACCATTAAGCTTTTGCTTTACCCCTACACATCTGGGTTCTTTGTCATTAGACATCTCCGGTAAAGATTGTAGAGACGTTCCATGGAACGTCTCTACAGGGGTTTCATGTCACGCATATTTAATTTTCACCAGATGTCTATTTGGCAAAAGTTTAAATCTCACCCGTGTTTAGTATAGCCCCGATTTATGATCGTTTTGATACTTATCCGGGAGTTTTAACTTGACTTGCCATATCTAAAAAGACATTCATATTTACGCCGGGACGACGACGAGGACTATTGGTAGGAATGAGATATTTGGTGGCAAAATTGGTTTCAGTGGGGACTGATATTTTAACAGGTTCGGGCTTAGTCACTTTTACTGCTGCCGGTGTAGCTTTTGGTTCAACTTTTGGTGTAGGTTGTGCTGCTACTGTTGCTGGAGATTGAGTAACATTAGCTTCTTCCTTTAGTTCTAAGTAGTAGCTATTACCCTTGTTGCTAAACAATCCAGTAATAAAACCCACAATACCCGCAATGATATTTTTGATAAAGCCCATAAAAAATGCTCCTGGTTTGAATAGTTGGGACTGTTACCGAAATTGTTAAAAATTACGGTGTAATATTAAATTTGATGGCGTTATCTGCGGTCAATCGTTAAACCTCATGTTTGCTGATGAAAAGCCTATAATTACTACTGGCAAGTATTTGTAGGTCTTTTT
>NZ_JADEWA010000652.1:0-2110 GCF_015207865.1 Dolichospermum sp. LEGE 00246 | reverse complement strand
TTGCTATTCTTGAGGCTTAAATACTTATGTCATTTGTTGATATTTATCAAAACATCCCCTCTCAAAAAGAAATCAATTACACTGCTATTTCCCAAACAAATCCCCTTCAAAATCCCACCGACAATAGTATAAGTTGGGGTAATCATAGTAATTCTTCTCAACATAATCTAGAAACAAACTCCCCTATAGCTAGTAATAGCAGCTATAACTCTAACAATGGCTATGGGCTAGTTAACGCCGGATTAGCAGTCAGTAAAGCCGCAGGCGTTAGTCCCTATACAGATGCTCCCAACTTGGGTGGCAATAATTGGGGAGCGGATCTGATCAAAGCTCCCACAGCCTGGAATAATGGATATACAGGACAAGGAACTATTGTTGCCGTACTAGATACAGGCGTAGACTACAACCATCAAGACTTAAAAAATAATATTTGGGGTAACGCCAAAGAAATAACTGGTAATGGAATAGACGATGATGGTAACGGCTATGTTGACGATGTTCAAGGTTGGAACTTTATAGATAACAACAATAATATTTTAGACAATAATGATCATGGCACTCATGTTGCTGGAACCATAGCCGCAGAAAATAACGGCATTGGTGTTACTGGCATTGCCTATAACTCCAAAATTATGCCAGTCAAAGTCCTAGATGCCAATGGCTCAGGTTCTTACTCGAATATCGCTAAGGGTATTTATTACGCAGTTGATAATGGCGCAAATGTAATTAACCTTAGTCTAGGAGGTAATTCCTCTAGCGATACGCTCAAGTCGGCCATTGAATATGCCAGTAGCAAAGGCGTAATAGTCGTCATGGCAGCAGGTAATAATAGTGGCTCACTTCCATCCTATCCCGCCCGCTACGCCTATAATTCAGGAATTGCCGTAGGTGCAGTAGATGAAAATAATAATCTTGCAGATTTTTCCAACCGGTCTGGTCCTGAAGAAATCACCTATGTCACCGCCCCCGGAGTTAATGTTTACTCCACAATACCTAATAATCAATATGCCAGTTACAATGGCACTTCTATGGCAGCCCCTCACATTGCTGGGGTCGTCGCTCTTATGCTTAGTGCTAACCATAACCTAACCGAAAGCCAAGTCCTCCAAATTATTAGAAGCACATCTGCGAATAGCACTAATCCTCCAGAGCCGACAACACCTTCACAGCCAGGACCGAAAATGCCATCTCTTTTCCCCCCTCTAGACTCTTTTTTCCCTCTGCAACTAATTAATATAATTTCACAATTGCCTTTTAAGCTGCAATCTCCAACACCAACCTCTACTCCCTTTCCTCCTATAGTTGTCTCCAAGAGCGAAAATCAGTTGGAGTTGCATTTCGGCAATATGGCAACAGTGACAGTACAGCAGTTTAACTACTACGGTCAAAGTCTGGCACAATCCGTTACCCAATTCAAACTAAATTTCTACGACAACACCCCAGCAAACAGCAACAGTGAAGATAGTTTTGATAAACAGTATTATAAAAACAGCTATTGGCATTGATCTAAGGGAACACCAAAAAATAAATTACCCAATTTTGTGGGATGGGCATCCTGCCCGTCCTTGATGATTAGCAGGCAATTCGTCCCGCACCACGAGAAATTTTTGGGTATTTTTTTAATTGGAAGTCCCTAATCCACTACCAAAAAAAACAATCTGAACCAGTGAAAACAAACGCCACTAGGGAAAAATCCTCTCCCCTCAACGTTTCCAGCTTTTCAGTCCCTGAAATCACCCACCCCCTAAAAAAATATTTCTCAACCCCCTTGACAGAAAAAGGAAGGATTGCTATATTAAATAAGTGCCGAGAGAAAGAAACAACTCCCGGACAACTGAACCGAGAAAAAATAATACTTTGAAAGAATAGATTAAACCAATCCTCGTCGTAAAGATAATTGAAAGAGGATTCGAGATTTTAACTAATTTCGGAGCCAACAAACTCGAAAACACAAAATGGAGAGTTTGATCCTGGCTCAGGATGAACGCTGGCGGTATGCTTAACACATGCAAGTCGAACGGTCTTTTCGGAGATAGTGGCGGACGGGTGAGTAACGCGTAAGAATCTACCTTCAGGTTGGGGACAACCACTGGAAACGGTGGCTAATACC